>DAOLSP010000010.1 GCA_035419245.1 bacterium
CGCTAATCTGCAAACTATCAGGGAAGGATGGCAAGCAAATAAAAACAAATTGTTATATGAAATACAGATTTTAAGCACCGTGGGGTTTGCTGGATCCCGTCGTTTGCTCGCGAACGATCGCGCTGCAGGCTGTTCTGCGCCGATCCACTCCTCCAGCCTGCTGGAAGGAGAAGAACGAGCTCCTGTGGACCTGGATGGATGGCATCACGACCATTGAATTCTCCTTCTATCTTACCTCTTTTCAGGAGAGCGACTATGCTGTATTCAATATTAGAGAAGAGATTCCTGAGGACGGAGATTTCTACTTTTCTATTGATTACACTGCTTGCAGGTGTGCCCGGCTGCCAAAAGGTCAACACTCCCGATGAAGAGGTCAACGAGAATGTACTCTGGACTTTTAAGGCTGCTTCCGAGGCTTACTACGGCTCACCGGCGCTAAGCGAGGACGAGAATACGGTTTATTACGGGACATCATCCGGGATTCTCGCAACCCCGGCTAAAGACAACACCCTTTATGCCCTTAGCACTTCCAATGGAAAAACAAGCTGGAAATATCAGCTTGGATCAAAAGAAGTCCGCTCGACGCCTGCCGTTGGCCCCAACGGGGACATCTCAGTGGTAGCATCCGAGCGATCCCCCAGCGGGATGGACGCGCAGCGGGATATCCTTTATCACTTCTCCCCAGACGGTCGGATGTTGTGGAGCTTTAACATCAATCCCTCTTTCCGGGCTGCCGTCGATGTCGGTCAATCCGCCCCTGCGGTGGCCCGGGATGGCAAGATCTATGTCGCGGCCGGCGGACTCTTCGCCATCAATCCGGACGGCACACTCAAATGGGTGCGTTATTATCCTGCTGCGGAAGATCTCCGCAACGCACCAGTGATCGGCAGGGAGGGGACAGTATTTTTTGTCTACCATAATATTCCACTTACTGCACTTGATCCATCCGATGGGCATACAATTTGGTCCTGTGAACTCGGTGTGAATGACCACGTCTTCGCCTCGCCGGCAATCGCTGCGGATGGCGCTTTGGTGGTCGCCACCAACCCTGGCATAATCTATAAAGTCTCTGCATCGGGGGAACTTTTGTGGTCCTTCTCAACCACTTCGATTGGATATAATTGTACATTGCGTTCTTCACCAGCGATCGATGAAAGAGGCACGATCTATCTTGGAACCAATTCAGGAATTCCTGCCTCGATCTTTCTCGCCCTCAATTCTGATGGAACGGTCAAGTGGACCTTCACACCTGAGAATCTTCCAAAGGATGTCCCCTCCACGCATTTTGATATTTATTCCTCTCCAGCCATTGGTGCAGATGGGACTATTTATTTTGGGCAGGAATTTGGCCGAGTATATGCCCTCGATTCCATGACTGGAGCGGTGCGATCGATAGTCAATGTGGAGACTGGAGTTATCTGGAGCTCACCGGCGCTGAGCAGGATCGGCACACTTTTCATAAATGATATTTCTGGACGTTTGTATGCCATTAAAACCGGCAGCCGTGGTCTTGATTTGCTTGCGCCATGGCCCAAATTCAGACATAATAATCAGAATAGCGGGGAGCAAAATTCTGATTAATCTGCGATCACATTCTGGTAGTCTTGCTGTGACAAGTTTTTGTGTAAATGAACAGGATCGGGTTTTAGGTCGCACAGATTTGCACAAAATTCTGGGCATTTCCGGTCTATGAAAAAGCCCTCGATCACCGAGTGACAGAGGGCTTTTTCATTAACGATAGACTGCACAAGCTTATGCACCGAACTTGATCCGGGCAAACTGGCAGATGAAGGCTGCTGTCTCCTCGATGCCAAGGATGGAGGAGTTGATGCAGAGATGGTAGGACTCCGCCGCGCCCCAGGTTTTCTCGGTGAAATAGTTATAATAGGCTGCCCGCTGCTTGTCGGTTTTGATGATGATCTCCCGCGCCTTTTTCTTTGAGACCTGCTGAATTCCGGCGATGCGTTCGATGCGTTCTTCCATCCCGGCGCAGATGTAAATATTGAGGGCTCGCGGATGGTCCTTGAGGACATAATCGGCGCAGCGGCCGATGAAGACCGCTGACTCCCTGGCGGCCAGATCGCGGATCACACCGCTCTGGATGTTGAAGAGGGTCTCGTTACTCAGGTAATTCCCCGTATAGCCTTCGGCGCGAAAGCTACCATAGAGGTCCATCACGCCGGTAAATAGGCTGCGGCCCCTTTGCTCTTCCGCCTTTTCAAAAAATCTTTTGCCCAGGCCGCTCTCCTTCGCTGCGAGCTCGATCAGCTCGCGGTCATAAAAGGCGATCCCGAGCCGGCTCGCAACCTGTTCGCCGATCAGGCGGCCGCCGCTGCCAAGCTGCCGGCCTAGGGTGATGACATAATTCCCGTTCATGCAACGTCCTTTCACTGGCCAGGTTGTGAAGCCGTATTGAATTTCCTGTATTGCTTGACCAGCAGCCATGCGGCGAGGATGCTCGAGAGCAGATCCGCAGTGGGCATGCTGTACCACACCCCCTTGACACCGAAAAAGTGCGGCAGGATGAGCAGACATGGCAGGAGATAGAGCACCTGCCGAGTCAGCGACATCATGATGGCCTTTCCGGCCATGCCGATGCTCTGGAAAAAGTTGGCGGTGACCATCTGAAACCCGGCGATTGGGAAGAAAATGAACAGGATGCGCATCCCGGGGACCACCAGGTTGACGAGGGCTTCATCGGTGGTAAAGGCAGCCGCGACAGCGTGCGGGAAAAGCTCGCCAATGAGAAATCCGGTCGTCATCACCGCGGTGGCCAACAGGATCGCATGGCGCAGCACCTGGTTCACCCGGCTGAATTGTCCGGCGCCAAAATTATAGCCTGCGATGGGCTGCATCCCCTGGTTGATGCCGAGAACCACCATGGCGAAGAGAAAAGCCACCCGGTTGACGATACCGTAGGCCCCGACATGGAGATCGCCACCATGGCTGATGAGTCCGCGGTTGATCACAATGACAATCACCGAACCGGCCGCGTTCATCAGAAAGGGGGAGAGCCCGATCGCCAGAGAATCCTTGACGATCCGGTATTTCAGACGGAAGGTACCCCAGCGGAGGTGGATGGAATTGCTATGGTCGCTGAAAATCTGGATCTGCCACACCAGCATCATTGCCTGCGCGGTGACGGTGGCGAAGCCGGCGCCGCGAATGCCCCAGTGGAAATGAAAGATGAAGATCCAGGCCAGGATCGCATTGATGATAACCGAGAAAAGGATGGTCCGCATCGCTTTTTTGGGCTGGCCGGTCGCGCGCAGCAGGGCGTTGAGTCCCATGTACATGTGGGTGACCACGTTGCCGGCGGAGATGATCTGCATATACTCCCGCGCATAGGGGAGAGTCTCGCTGCTGGCGCCGAAAAAGCGCAGGATCGGATCGAGAAAGAGAAGGACGAAGAGGGTGTAGGTCCCGCCCAGGATCAGGTTGAGGACGAAGACGTTGCCGAGGATGGCGTTGGCGCTGGCATAATCCTTCTGCCCCAGCCGCAGCGACATCAACGCGGAGGCGCCAACTCCAACCAGCGATCCAAATGCCGCGGAGAGATTCATCAGTGGGAAGGTGATGGCCAACCCCGAGATGGCCAGCGCCCCGACGCCGTGTCCGATAAAGATGCTGTCGGTGATGTTGTACAACGAGGCCGCCGTCATCGCGATCACAGAGGGGATGGCATACTGCACCAGCAAATGCCAGACGTTCTGCGTGCCCAGAGCGGCGGTTTGACGATCATCATTCATGAATGGGCTGCCTTCCTCCTGGAATGGTTGCGTTTCACAGTCAAGTCTTACGCAGAATGATCCGCTCTGCCGCTAGCTCTCGAGCTGCAGGAGCGCCGGGGGACAACAGTTACCCGCTGAATTCGTTTCCTACCTTGCGCGCCCGTACCGGCTTGTCAAGATCGATCCCCAGGGTGAGGCCGGTCTCCACTAGCAAATTCCAACCGGCGCCGAGATAGAGATAGGGATTCATCTCCCCGGCATCCGGTACGAGAATCGTCGGGAAAGGGGTTATACGCGAGGCGATGGCGATCACAGTCAGCCCGACGCCCTGCACCAGCACCTCCCTGAATTTTCCGATCTCCTCCTCGATTGGATCGACTACTATCACCACATCCTCCGGATTCATGACCTCCTCGATACCATGGGCGGCGTAGGTCCCTTCGAGAAAATCCGATTTTTTACGGATGATCTCGTTGGTTTTGAGGGTGAGCTCTTCGGCGACACCATCGTTGTAGCCCGCAAAATAGAGCAGCGGCGCCTTGGCAACTGCTAGGACGAGGGCGGGCGGGATGCGCAGGGTGAGGGCGGTGTGCAGGTGGAGCGCGAGCGCCTCCTGCCAGCCCTCCCGCGGGGGCGTGCCCAGATGCCAAAGCAGCGATTCATAAACGAGCGCCTGTTCCACGACGCTCTTAGTCGCGGCCACAGCGGCCTCTGCACCGCAGCGGAGCAGGAGAGTGTGATCGCAGACCTTCTCTAGAGGAGAGCCGCTCCGGGCGCACAGGGCAAAACGCCGGGTGCCGGATCCCGCCAGTTTGCTAGCGAGCATCACCGCCTCGCGGGTCCGCCCGGAATTGGAGGCGCAAAAAACCGCAAAGCGGCTCAGATCGTACTGGGCCGCCTGCCGTGACCCCTCGGTGACGATGGTCAGATCAAGGCCGCGGGTCAGGGCTTTGCGGATCGCATTCTTGGCCGGGAAAATCCGGCTCGAACCCTCACCGGTCAGCAGCAACCTACCGGCCGCCTGGATCGGTGCGGCTATGGCACGGGTGCATTCGGGATCGAAATTGCGCACCACCGCAAGGGTTTCCATCATCTCACGGACGAGAGCGTAGCGCGAGTAGCGTGGTTCATCCAGATTCATCGTTCAAACCTTTCCGGGATCGGCCTCCGTCGGGTTTCCCATACGTTCCCGAATCACCATAACGCGATTCCTGAACTCCTCAGTCTCTTCGCGCACCAGGTGCACCAAGCTGTTATCCTCCATGGTGCCGACGGTTGCGGCCATCTCCGCATCATTGCGAAAGGTGGCACGGTGGTAGGGATTTTCAAAATCCTTTTGCCGGGAGAGATAGACCTGATCGCAGATCTGTTCCTGAATGCGGACGGCCTCCTCGAGCATCAGCAGCCATGTTTCACGATCCAGGGCCTTCGTGCCGTTCAGGTCGCAGAGTGCCGCCCAGGCATGTCTCTGTTTATCGAGGGGATAGCGATCCCACAGGATGTCGTAACGGCCATGGATCTCCGGCCAGCTCGTGAGCTGGCCGGCGCCGATATCGGCGCGCAGCTGATCGGCATCTGTCTCGGGCATCAGCTGACCGCCAAAGTTGACCCAGTGCGTGATGCGGGGGCCGGCGAGGGATTGCTGCATCGCGGTGAATCCGATCCCGGGATTGGATTCGCAAAAGGCGAGGAGGTTCTTGACGCCGTAATAGAGGATCATCTCCCGGTAGGCGAACCAGGCCTTGCGCGCCTTGAGGATTATGACCTTGCGGTTCGAATGCTCCATCGCCTCACCGAGGATCTCGAGGGAGGCGGTGCGCTCCTCTGCGCCCGCAAGGAGTTCGCGTCCCAGCGCAACCAGCTCCGCCTCCGGGCGGTCTTCCGGTCCACCGGCGGCGCGCAGATGGGCTTTAGCCGTCCAGATCTCGAGCAGCCGCCGGGCGGTAAAGATCTCTTCGATGGTGTCAGGCGCCAGGGCGTCATATTCGATGTGCTGGATCTTGTTGCGGCGCTTGTCGCGGCTCCTGTATTTGTTCGCATTGCGCGCCAGAGCGTACATGTTGTACATCCACCAATAGGCGGGCATCACCTCGAGCCGGTCCTGGGCGGTATTGTTGTTGAGCAGGGCGAAGGGTAGAGGGATATCCAACTCCGCGGGATAATCCGCCTTGGAGAGCAGGGTGAAGGAGGCGAAGCGGCACGAATGTTTGATGCTGGTGCAGAGTCCCGGCCAGAAACCGCGGCCGGCCTGGAGTTCGTTATCGTTGGCGCGGCTGTTATGATTGGAGCCGATGGTCGCTCCGGCGGCGATATTACTCTGCCCCATGACCACGCCGGCGACGAGGAAGGAGTTGTTATGGTGCTGTTCGTGCGCCGGGAAGATCAGGTTGTTGAGCACCTCGCAGCAGGAGATGGTGGAATTGTCGCCGAGGAACGAGTTGATCAGCCGCGCACCGTATTTGAGATTGGAGTTATCGCCGAGGACAAAGCGCACCGCTTTGCAGCCGTAAAAGATGTGACAACCGCAGCCGATGATGCCGTTGACCAGCTCGACACCTTCACCGATCTGGGTGGGTTCCTCGGCGGAGGAGTGGATGGTCAGATTCTTGAGTTTGTTGGCGCCCTTGATATAGCAGTGGGGGCCGATTTGGACGTCCTTGAGGATGAGCGAATTTTTGATGACGCACTGGCTGCCGATCACTCCGTAATAACCGCGATGGGGATCCATGCTTCGCTGGGTGATCTCTTTCAGCTGGTACTGCAGGTTCCGGTCGTCTCGGTACTTGGCCCAGAGCCAGGCATCGGCGGCGATCATGCCGTCGAAGGGGGCGACGCGGCGGCAGCCGGCCTCATTCATCAGGTCGAGCCAGATCCGCACCTCCTCCTTTTCGCCTTCCTTGACAATGCCGTTGCCGAATTTGGCATGGTCGCTGGTGTTCATCTCGTCCACTTTGGAGAGGATGCAGCGATCGCCGATGATGAAATGAGAGAGGTAGCCGACGTTGTGGATGGCGACATCGTCACCGATATCGCAGGCGATGATGATGCTGCCGGTGATGCCGGTAGGGAGGCGCAGGTCGTTGTGCTCGAGCACCTCATTCTGGAGCCGGCCGATGCGCACCAGGCCAAAGAACTGGTTGTTGACCACCAGCGACGGCTCGAACTGGTCGGTGACTAGGATGTCATCCCAACTGCTTGAGGTGTTGTTGTTCTTGACCAGCTGTTCCACTTCCGCGGCGCGCAAATGGCGCCAGCGCTTCAAGGGCCAGAGGGTCTGGAGATTGCGGTAATGGTATTCATCCTGGCCGGCTGGCAGATAGGGATCGGCGACGAAGTTCTTGCCGATCGCCCCCGGCGGCAGAATCGAAACGGTATCCATAGGCAGCCCCCCTGATTAACAGGTAAAAAAAAACCGTCCCGGGAGAGGGACGGCTGCCGGATTAATGACCTTTCAGAACCAGATGCGGAATCCCACCGAGATGGGAAAATAGACGTGAGTAGCCTTGATGCTGGGCGAGAAGGCCAACCCGATCGAAGGCGCAACCTGGAAGAAGGGTTCAATCTTTTTATCGATGAGCATGTTAACGCCCAGGGGGATGCGGACACCACCCTTGACGCTCTTGTCGTCGCCGGTGAAACGGGTGCTCAGGAAAGCGCCTACACCCAAGAACCAGTTGGCATCCGAGTTGCCCATGGCGCTGATCCGGTTGTTGAAGAGCCAGTAATCAGCGGTCAGACCAAGGGTCTTCTCATCGCCAAGGTAATAGCTCAAGGCGAAAACGACCGGCTTTTCGTCGAGCTTCATGTTCAGGGCTATACCGTTGGTGAAGATATCACCGGCGTTGGCATTGTACTGGACACCAATTCCGGCCGCGAAGCCGCCGGTGGCGCTGGTCAGCACAAACGCTGCAACCAGCAGAACCGCACTCTTGTTCATCTTCAATGCTCCTGTCTTGATGGTTCGAGAGAGGAGGTCCGTTTTGCCCCCGCTACAGCAGGTTGAGCCCCCTCGATGAAAGGTTCATAGTCGATTTAAAAATAAGCGCTTAAATTTAGCACGATCTACTCATAAAATCAAGTAATTTTTCGTTTGACCGCTGGAAACCGGCTGGCCGGGTGCAAGACGGGGGCCGGTCATCCGAAGACGCGGATTTTGCCGGGCAGCACCGCAATGGTCATCGGGGTGCTGCCGGCGATCTCGCCATCGGGGGTGAGCGCCTTGGCCGGGATGGTCTTGAAGCTCATGCTTTTGGCGGTGAAATGCTCCACCTCTTTCATCTGAAGGTGCGTTCCCTTGAAAATTTTCGGCAGGGCGGAGAGCAGGCGCAGCCGGGAAACCTTGTTGAGGAGGACGACATCGAGCAGCCCGTCGTCAATCAGGGCATCCGGGGCCATGATCATGTCGCCGCCGGTCTTGCGGCTGTTGCTGATCTCGACGAAGATATTGTCACGCTGATAGAGCCGGCCGTCGATTTCCATCTCGAGGGGATAGGATCGGAGGTTTTTGGTGATGATGAAGACGCCAATGACGTAATTCAGGGCTCCCCAGCGCCGGTAGCTCCAGGCCTTTTGCGCCACGTCAGCGACGAAGCCGAAGCCGAGGATGTTGATGAAGACGAAGCGGCGGTCGCCGCAGGTACACAAGCCGAGGTCCACCGGGCGGGTTTGGCCGGCGAGGATCTTTTGCATAGCGTCGGCGTGTGTGCGGATCGCGAGATCGCGTGAGAAGGAGTTTCCGGTTCCGGCGGGTAGCACCCCGAGCGGCAGTGGCAGTTCCGGATTGCCCTGCATCATGCCGTTAATGACCTCGAAGAGGGTTCCGTCGCCCCCGAGCGCGACGATCCCGTCCCAGGGGCCGTTGACCTCGCGGGCTGCCACTTCGACCAGATGGCCGGGGTATTCGGAAAAGACATTCTCCACGGTGATGCCTTGCTGCTGGAAGCGCTCCAGGGATTTCTGCGCCACGTCCAGCCCGCGGCTGCGGCCGGCCCGGGGATTGGTGAGCATCAGCAGTTTCATTCTTTCTCCTCGTTCGCACATGCTGTCGTACTTTCAGTATACTGATAATCCGGTTGAAATACAAGCCTCTTCCCGCATTTATTCTTCACGGAAGGCCGGTGTGCAGCCATTTTCGCCGGCCGGGTTGCCTGAAAGTGCGGGGGCGCGGTACCACTTTGCCCTTGATTTTATTCGCACGATTAGCTATTTTCGCTTAAGGGTCTGGAACGGGAAGGGAGTGCAAAGGAATCGCTGCTTGTGGAATCATGAGCATCACCATGCATCAAAAGGATCACGCACAGGCTGACCTGGCCGATCTGCGGGTGCTGGCCGGGCACGCGTTTTCGCGCGCCGCGGGGGCGCCCCTGATTCCGGACAACCAGGTCCGGCTGCTCAGGGATGCCGCCGAAAATTATCCCGCCTGGCTCACGGCGATTGCCGCCGCGCAGCGGCATATTCATCTGGAAAGTTATATCCTTTACGACGACGAAACCGGCCGCCGCTTCGCCGAGGCCCTGATGGCCCGAGCGCGGGACGGCGTGCGTGTCCGCCTGATCTACGATTGGTTGGGTGGGGTAGGCAAGAGTTCGCGCAAATTCTGGAGCCGGTTGCGCGCGAGCGGTGTCGATGTGCGCTGTTACAATCCCCCGCGCCTGGATCGCCCACTCGGCTGGATTTCACGCGATCATCGCAAGATGCTCGCGGTGGACGGCGAGGTCGGCTTTGTCTCCGGCCTCTGCATCGGCCGGGCCTGGGAGGGCGTGCCCGCAAAAAGGATCGAACCCTGGCGCGATACCGGGGTGGAGGTGCGCGGACCGGCGGTCGCGGAGATTGAAAAGGCCTTCGCGCAGGTCTGGGCGATGATGGGAGAGCCACTGCCGGCTGCAGAACGCCCCTCGATCATCGGACAACCCCCGGCGGGAACGGCCAGCCTGCGCGTCGTCGCCAATGTGCCCGCCACCGCCGGGCTCTTCCGCCTTGACCAACTGGTCGCAGCCCTCGCACGCAAACGGTTGTGGCTGACCGACGCCTATTATGCCGGCAACACCATGTATGTCCAGGCCCTGCGCGCTGCCGCCCGTGACGGAGTGGAGGTTTGTCTGCTGGTGCCGAATGCCACCGATATTCCGGTCGTCCGCGCCCTTTCACGGGCAGGATACCGCACCCTGCTGGAGGCGGGGGTGCGAGTTTTTGAGTGGAACGGCACCATGCTGCATGCCAAGACCGCGCTCGCCGACGGGATCTGGGCGCGTGTCGGTTCGACTAATCTTAACATCTCGAGCTGGATCGGCAATTGCGAACTCGATGTGGTGGTGGAGGACCAGAACTTTGCCGCCGCGATGGAACGGATGTACCTCGAGGATCTGGATCACGCTACCGAGATTGTGTTATCGCGCAAGCAGAAAGTGCTGGCTCCGGGTGAGCCGGCTCATACCGCGCACGCCGTCGGCAAGGGCAGCGGCAGCGCCGGCCGCGCTGCCGCCGGGGCGGTGCGCATCGGCCACGCGGTTGGCGCCGCAATCACCGGACGCCGTCTCCTCGGACCGGTCGAAGCGCGCCTGATGCTTTTGATCGGTGCGCTCTTCGTCGCCCTGGCCGCTCTCGCTTTCTGGCTGCCGGCGCTGCTGGTCTATCCGGCCATCCTCCTCTTTGCCTGGCTCGGCATCGTGTTGATAGCAAGGGGGTTGCGGTTGATACTCGAAAAAAGACGGAAGGAATAGGATGAAGCGCATCATCCTCGGTATCCATGGCTTGGGCAACAAACCCGCACCCGGGCTGCTGCACGCCTGGTGGCGAAAAAGCCTCTATGAGGGGTTCCGGGCGATCGGCCACCCCCGGCGCGGTATTCCTTTCGAGACCGTCTACTGGGCCGATATCCTGCACCGGACGCCTGAGAGTCCAGCGGTTACCGACACCCGGGACCCGCTTTTCCTGAAAGAGCCCTACCGCCCTTCTCCCGGCCGGTCTTTTGCACGCACCGACCCGGTGAGCCGCAAGATCATCGATCTCCTCGAGAAGCCACTCAAACGGATGGAACTGGACGAGAACGGCGTGGTCTGGAAACATTTCAGCGATCTGGTGCTGCGCAGTTTTTTCCAGGAACTCGAGGCTTATTATGCCAACAGCTTGGAGATCGTCCCGGGGGCGGAGGTAGCCTACCGGGACGTCGTCCGCGCCCGGCTGACCAACAAGCTGCAGGCTCATCGAGGCAAGGAGATCCTGCTGATCGCCCACTCCATGGGCTCGATCATCGCCTATGATGTTCTCACCCTCGCTGTCCCGGAGATCGCCGTTCACACCCTGATCACCATCGGCTCGCCCCTTGGCGTGCCGCTCGTGATGCAAAAAATCCGCCAGGAGCAGAATCTGCCGCGCGGCGCCCGGCTCAGCGTGCCGGAGAATGTTGGTGCCTGGTATAATCTCGCCGATCCCACCGACAAGGTCGCTCTGGACTGCCGGCTGAAGGATGATTTTGCCCCCAACAGCCGCGGCATCAGCGCCACCGATAGTTCAGTCTATAACGATTACGAGATCAATGGCAGCCGAAATCCGCACAAGGTCTACGGGTATCTGCGGACACCGGAACTCGCGCAGCTCTGTTTCGATTTTCTTACGGCAGGCCAGACCACCGGCGCCATCCGCCGCCGCGATTTGCTCTACCGATTCTGGGAGGGCACCCTACGGGTCTCAGGCTTGCGGTAATTCCCCTAAGACTTCGTCCAGCACCGTGATCGCCTGGGCGATTTCGCCCTCCGTGGCGGTAATCGCCGGCATCAGGCGCAGCACATTCCCGTGGGTGCAGTTGATCAGCACTCCCTTTTCGCGGCAGCGCATCACCACCTCCGCACCCTCGCCCTTCAGCACGACTCCCCACATCATTCCCAAGCCGCGCACCTCGGCGATCAGCGCATGGCGCTGTGCCAGCCGCAGCAAGCCGGCCTGAAGCAGGGCACCGGTCTTCGCTGCCCGGTCAAGTAGCCCCTCCGCGGCGATGGTCTGCAACACCGCGACGCCGGCGGCGCAGGCCATGGGATTGCCGCCGAAAGTCGAGCCGTGGCTGCCCGGGCCGAGGATGCCGCAGTGCGCGCGCCCCACCACAAAGGCGCCAATGGCCATGCCGCCGCCCAGGGATTTGGCGAGGGTGAGCACATCGGGCACCACCCCGTAATGCTGCCACGCGAACATCCGGCCGGTGCGGCCGATTCCCGTCTGCACCTCGTCGAGGATCAGCAGGGCGCCGAAGCGGTCGCAGAGCGTCCGCGCGGCGCGCAAATACGCGGGCGTGAGCGGCAGGACGCCGCCTTCGCCCAGGACCGGCTCAAGCAGCACCGCAGCGACCTCGGTGTCCATCAGGCGCTCGAGCATCGGCACATCGTTGGGCTCGCTGTAGACAAAACCGGCGGGAAGGGGATCAAAGCCCTGCTGGTACTCTGGCTGGCCGGTGGCGGCGAGGGTGGCCAGGGTGCGGCCGTGAAAGGAATCCTTCAGGGTGATGATCGTTTTTTTGGTGGCATCGCGCTTGCGCGCCAGCTTGATCGCCCCCTCGTTGGCTTCGGCGCCGCTGTTGCAGAAGAAAACCTGACCGTCGAAACTGCTGGCGACCAGCAGCTGCGCCAGCTTGCCCTGGAGTTCGTTATAATAGACGTTGGGGATGTGCATGATCTTTTCCGCCTGGGCGCGCACCGCTGCAACCACCGACGGATGGCAGTGGCCCAGGTTGCCGGCGCCCCATCCGGGAAAAAAGTCGAGGTATTCGTTGCCAGCGTCATCCCAGACGCGCATTCCCTCGCCCTTGACCAGCGTCAGGGGCACCCGTTTGTAGGTTTGTAGGACGTACTGATCGAAAGTGGACTTATCCATTTTTCAGAATCTCCGTGCCAATGCCTTTGGGAGTGAAGATCTCGAGCAGGAGGGAGTGGCGGCACCTGCCGTCGATAATATGGCCCTTGTTGACCCCGAATTGCAGGGCGGCCAGGCAGGATTGCACCTTGGGGATCATCCCGCCGCTGATGACCCCTTTGGTGATCAGTTCCTCGGCCTGGTCGCGGCTGATGGTGCTGATCAGGGTCTGCTCGTCGCCCTGCTCGCGCAGGATGCCTGGGGTATCGGTCATGTAGACCAGCTTCCAGGCGCCCAGGCTTGAGGCGATCTCTCCGGCCGCCAGATCGCCGTTGATGTTGTAGCTCTGGCCGTCGTCGCCGACGCCAATTGGGGCAATGACCGGAATCCGGCCCGCCTCCAGCAACTCCTTCAGGTACTCGGCGTTGATGAACCGCACCTGGCCGACAAAGCCGATATCGGTTTTGACGCCGTTGACTTCGGGCATGAGCTTGTCCACCTTGATCATTTGCCGGTCGCGGCCGGAGAGACCGACTGCATCGCCCTGCAGGTCATTGAGCAGCGAGACGATCTGGGCATTGATCTTGTGCGCAAGGATATCCTCGACCAGATCCATCGTCTCCTTGTCGGTGACCCGCAGACCATTGACAAAGCGCGGCGGGAGGCCGCGCCGCTTCATGCCGGCGCTGATCGCCGGACCGCCGCCGTGGACGAGCACGGGTTTGATGCCGATGAACTTCATGAAGACAACATCCTGGAGCACCTCGCGCATCGCGGTATCGCTCTCCATGATGCTGCCGCCGAATTTGATGACCATCATCTTGCCGCGGAAGGCCTGCATGTAGGGCAGCGCCTCCATCAAGACCCGGGCCTTTTCGATGTATTTTTCCATGGTAACCCCTGTCCTTCAGGTGTGATATTCGGCATTGATCTTGACGTAATCGTAGGAAAGGTCGCTGGTATAGACCACCGCTGACTGGCCGCCGGTGAAAACATCCAGTTCGATGTCGAGGTCTTTAGGGGCCATCAGCCCCTTCATCTCGCGGCGCGAGAGCATCACCGGATTGCCTTGTGAGAAGATGTAGGTGCCGTTGATCTTGAGATCGGCCCTGGCGGGATCGAAATCAACCCCCACCATCCCGGCGGCCGAAAGCAGCCGGCCCCAGTTGGGATCCTGCCCGAAAAGGGCGGTTTTGACCAGGGGTGAATTGGCCATGCCGAAAGCCATCCGTTTCGCCGCTGCGGCGCTCTCGGCCTGGCCGACGGTGATGGTGACGAACTTGGTCGCCCCCTCGCCGTCGCGGACGATCGCTTTGGCCATGGCCAGCATCAGTGCGTCGAGGGCCGCGGCGAAATACTCCGCCTCGGGCGTCTCCGGCCGGATTTCCGGATTGCCGGCCAGACCGTTTGCCATGATCAGCGCGGTGTCGTTGGTGCTGGTATGGCCGTCGACGGTGATCATGTTGTAGCTTTTATCGACCGCCGCCGTGAAGAGCCGGTCAAGGAGCGCGTGGTCGATCGCCGCATCGCAGGTGACAAAAGCGAGGGTGGTGGCCATGTCGGGCATGATCATCCCCGAACCCTTGGTGATACCGCTCAAGGTCACCGCTTTGCCGCCGATCTCGAGCCGGATGGAAAAGGCTTTTTCCACCGTGTCGGTGGTCAGGATCGCCTCGGCGCAGGCTGCGCCACCCGCGACCGAGAGATGGGCAGCCGCGCGTCCGATCGCCTTGCGCATCTTGGCCATATCAAGATAATGGCCGATGACCCCGGTGCTGGCGGCGAGGATCAGTTCCACGGGGACACCTAAATGTTCGGCCGCGCAGGTGATGGTGTCCTGGACGTCGCGCAGGCCCTGTTCGCCGGTTCCGGCGTTGGCGTTGCCCGAATTGACCACCAGAGCCTGGAGCATATGGCCCGATTTGCCCAGGGCGGCGATGCCGGCAAGGACCGGTGCGGCCTTGACCCGGTTGGTTGTGAATTTGGCAGCGCATCGTGTCGGAACCTGGCTCTTGATCAGACAGAGGTCGCGGCGTTTGCGTTTGAAACCGGCGCGCACAGCGGCAGCGGTAAATCCTTTGGCATCGGTGATCTTGGGATGGTCGAGAAAGTTCATGGGATGGCCCTTATTTCAAGCTCATGGTTTCATCCAGGCCCAGCATGAGGTTCATATTCTGCACCGCCTGACCGGAGGCTCCCTTGATGAGGTTATCGATAGCACTCATCAGGATCAGGGTGCGGTCCTGCACCGCCAGGCCGATGTCGCAGAAATTGGATCCCGTCACCTGCCGGGTTTGTGGTATCTCGCCGGCGGGCAGCACCCGCACGAAGGGCTCGTCCTGGAAGGCCTCTTCGTAGAGCGCATGCACCTCCGCGATGGTGCGCGGCACGAGCAGCCGGGCATAGATGGTGCTGAAGATGCCGCGGGTCATCGGCACCAGATGCGGGACGAAAAGGAGGTCCACAGGCATCCCGGCTATCTTGGTGAGTTCCTGTTCCATCTCGGGTTCATGCTGATGACGGGCCACCTTGTAGGCAAAGAGATTTTCATTGCATTCCGGAAAATGAAAGGCCGGCTTCGGGCTCTTGCCGCCGCCCGAGACCCCCGTCTTGCTGTCGACAATGATCGTCCCGGTCTCGATCAGCCCGCGGCGCAGCGCCGGCAGCAGTGCCAGCGCGACGCTGGTCGGGAAGCAGCCGGGATTGGCCACCGTCGTACTCGCTGCGATCCGGGCCCGATTGACCTCCGGTAGCCCATAGACGAAGGCCGGCAGCGCCTCCGGCTGGAGATGATCGCAGCCGTAGGCGGCGCGATACCGCCCGGGGTCATCGAGGCGGTAGTCGGCACTGAGGTCGATGAGCTTTTTCCCGTAGGAGAGAAAGCGCGGGATCCATTCCATGCTGCTGGTATGGGGCAGCCCGAAAAAGAGGACGTCGCTCTCGGCAGCGATGCGCTCCGTCTCGAAGCCCGAGAGGGGATGGTCGCACAGGCCGCGCAGGGCAGGAAAGAGGTCTGAAAAACGCTGCCCCCCGGGCTCGCGTACCGCCAGATGCGCCAGCTCCACGTGTGGATGGCGCAGCAGAATCTTGACCAGCTCGAAGCCGGTGTAGCCCGATGCCCCGACGATGGAGACCCTATAGGCTGGCATCATCTCCCTCCTTACGGAAGGTTGCGGCGATGAGGCGATAGGCTTCGCGGAAGGGCACGCCCTGACGGACCAGTTCATAGGCCTTTTCGGCTGCGTAGAGTTCGGCGGTCATGGCGGCGCGGCACCGGGCTTCGTCGACGCCGAGGTTCTGGATCACCAGCAAGGTCATCTGCAGGGCCTCGAGGGCGGCTTCGAGGCCGCGCATCAAAGCCTCCTTGGTGAGCTGCAGGTCGCGGTGGTAGCCGGAGATGAGGTTGAGCGTCGTCGCACGTACCTGGTATTCGCAGGCGGCCACCTCATGGTATTTGGCGCGCAGCAGTTCGAGCACATCCGGATTCTGTTTTTGCGGCATGATCGAGGATCCGGTCATGAATGCAGCCGGCAGGGTGAAATAGCCGAATCCCGGCATGGTGAAGAGGATCAAATCCGCAGCCAGGCGGTTGATATCGGCCATAACCATCGCCAGGGCATGCAGCAGAATGCCCTCGAATTTGCCGCGGCTGTTCTGGGCATAAACCGGATTCTCCATGGTCCGCGCGAAGCCCAGTTCTGCAGTCGTCATTTGCCGGTCCAGGGGCAGGGGGACACCATAGCCCGCTCCGGTGCCGAGGGGATTCTGGTCGAGGAGGCGGACGGCGGCTTCGAGCAGCTGCAGATCATCCTTGAAGGCGTCGCGGCAGGCTCCGGCCCACATCCCGACGCTTGAGGGCATGGCCTTGCGCGTGTGGGTGTAGCCCGGTAAGGGCGTCGCGCTGCGGGCAGCGATGAGCACCTCGAAGGTCTCAAGGAGCTTGCGCAGGGTGGCGATGCCTGCCTCGGCCTGATCGCGGCTGTAGAGACGCAGGGCGGTGAGCACCTGATCGTTGCGGCTGCGGCCGGTGTGGATCTTTTTACCGGCCTCGCCGTAGTGCTGCACCAAATAGTTTTCGATGGCGGTATGACCATCCTCGTCCTCCGGGCGGATGAGGAATTCGCCGCGTGCATGCTGGCTGAGGATTGCGTCGAGGCCGGCGGTCAGATCCGCGGCCTCCGCCTGGCTGAGCAGCCCCACTTTGGCCAGCATGCGCGCATGGGCCTTGGAGGCGAGGCAGTCATAGGGCAGCAGGGTGAGATCGAGCACGGGATCCTTACCGGCGGTGAATTTTTCCACTGCCATGACGATCGCCTGCTGCGATTCGGCCCCCGTATGGGTGTGTTGCCAGAGTTTCATACCGCTCCTTGTGACGCTGTGCCGGCGGAGGCCGGATAAGCGCCCTTTGAGGTCTTCCGGAAGGTTCTACTCCCGGTGCCGCCAGGTATAGGGCTTGCTGTTTCTCAGGACGATGTTATGGGCCTTGAGACGGATGGCATGGATGCGGATAAATCCGCCAGCGTCCATGGCATTGTATCCACCCTCAACATCCATGCTTGACAGCTCCTGATTGTAAAGCGAGATCGGGGACTGCCGGCCGATGGGGGTCACATTGCCCTTGTAAATCGCGAGCTGCACTGTGCCGTTGATCTTTTCCTGACTCTTCTCAAAAGCACTGAGCAGGAAATCCATCTCCGGCGAGAACCAGAAGCCGTTGTAGATCAGTTCCGAAAAGAGGGGGGAGAGCATGTCGCGGATGCGCATCACTTCCTTGTCCATGGCGATCCCCTCGAGATCGCGGTGAGCGGCCCAGAGGATGGTAGCGCCCGGGGTTTCGTAAACGCCGCGCGACTTGATGCCGACGAAGCGGTTTTCAACCATGTCGACTCGGCCGACGCCGTTGGCCGCGCCGACCTGATTCAGATAGGTGAAGAGCGGGAGGGCGCCGGTCACCACCGTGCCGTCGCTTTTGTTGATCACCTTGACCGGATAGCCGTCGGCGAACTCGAGTTCTAGCAGGGTCTCGGCATCCGGGGCCTGCTGCGGCGAGACGGTCTTGGAAAAGATCTCCTCGTAAGGCCGGAACTGTGGATCCTCGAGGATGCCCGCTTCGTGGGAGATGTGCATGAGATTGTCATCCTCACTGTATGATTTGGCAATCGAGGCCTTGACCGGGATTTTCCATTTTTCGGCGAAGGCGATCATGTCACTGCGGCCCTTGAACTGGCCGAGGAACTCGGGATCCTTCCACGGGGAGATGACCTGGATCTCAGGCTGAAGGGCATAATAGGCCAGTTCGAAGCGCACCTGGTCATTGCCCTTTCCCGTCGCCCCGTGGGCGACGAAATGGGCGCCCTCTTTGGCGGCAATCTCGATCTGCCGCTTGGCGATCAGGGGGCGGGCGATGGCGGTCCCGAGGAAATAGCGGCCTTCGTAGAGGGCGTTGCCGCGGGCCGCGGCGAAGATATAATCCTGGACAAATTCTTCCTTGAGGTCTTCGATGTAGACCTTGCTGGCCCCGGTTTTGAGGGCCTTGTCCCGCACCGCGTCAAAATTTTCCTGCTGGCCGACATCCGCGACGTAGGCGATGACCTCATAGCCTTTGAGATCGAGCCATTTGAGGATAACCGAGGTGTCGAGGCCGCCGCTGTAGGCGAGAATGACTTTTTCTTTCATGGCAAATCCTTCCAGGTTCAGGTGCACGATTGGAACGGCCCGCGGGGGACCGTCGCGAAGAAACAGGGAATCCAGACAGAGAGGGAATCAAAGACGGATGCGCAGCTCAGGGAGGCGCTCCAACAGGGCTTGCCTGAATCGCTCATGGGAGAGCCCTTCTGGCAGGACGATAAGCAGGGTGTCGTCGCCGGCGACGGTGCCGACAATCTCCTGCATCATCAGGCTGTCGATGAGCAGGCCGATGCTGGGTGCGAAGGAGGGCAGGCTCTTGAGCACCGCGAGATTGCCGGAGAAGGCGAGCGAGCGGCAGCCGTGCAGTGGCGAGGTATCGGCCGGGGCACCGGGCACGGCCATTTGCGCAGCCTCCCCGGGCATGGCATAGAGATAGCCCCGAACCGGGTCGGGGATCCGCATCACCCGCAAGGCGAGAAGGTCGCGCGAGAGAGTCGCCTGGGTTGCCGCAAAACCCTGCGCCTGCAAGGCCTCGAGGAGTTCCTGTTGGCTGGCGATGGGGCGGGATTCGATGAGTTCCCGGATCGCGGTATGACGGTCATTCTTTCTATTCATGAATAAATATACATAAAAATGAATAAATATGCAAACAAAATCTGCGGGGCGGATAAAAAAAAGAGGGCCATGGTGGCCCTCCTCCGGAAATTATACCCGTTGGCAGGATGCAGTGAAAAGGGGCAGCGGCTAGAGCTTTTCGGCCGCCTTGTTGGTCGCTTTGGTGATCAGTTTATTGGCGTCGTTTGCTTTTTTGCTGTTCGGATAGAGGTCAACGACCATCTGATAGTACTCGATGGCCTTGCGGGGATCCTTGAGTTTTTCCTCACAGAGATTGCCGGCCTGGATCAGCATTTGCGGTGCCTTTTCATCCGCGGAATAGAGCTTGGAAATCCGGGCATAGCTTTCGGCCGCCTTGAGATACTCCTTGAGGTCGTCGGCATAAACATCTCCGGCCAGTTCCAGCGCGCGAGCGCCGCGGGGATCGGTCGGAAAGTTATTAAGGATCTCGTCGTAGGTGGCCAAGGCGAGGTCGTACTTCTTTAGCCGTTTGTCTTGGATGTTGGCGATGGTGAAGAGGACCTCGACGGCCCGCTCATCCTTGGGCCAGCCGGTGACCAGCTTGCGGTAGGCTTCGATGGCGCCGCTGTAATCCTTGAGCTTCTGCTCCTTGATCTGGCCGATGGTATAGGCGGCCGTTGGCGCCAGCTCGCTCTCCGGATAGTGGGCCAAGATGCGGGTGCATCGCGCCACGGCATCCTCATGTTTTCCCACCCTTCCTGTCAACAGCTGTGCTTCCTGATAGAGGGCGTAGGGAAGCTGGGGATCGTCGGGAAAGAGTTCAGAGAGTTTGCGGTAGCTGTAGATGGCCGGCCACTCTTGGTTGAGCCGGGTGTAGAGGTCGCCGGTCCACTCCAGAACGGTATAGAGGAGCGAATCACCGGGGAAACGGCTGATGTAACGGGTTGCCTCCGCCAGGGACCAGTCGTAGAGACGGGGTTGGTCCAGGTCGCGCAGGAGTTTGAGATAGGCGCGCCAGCGTTCGGTCATCGTCGCATCGATGGCGGTGCCGTAGACGGCGGCCTCGAGAACGCCTTTTTTCGGCGCATAGGCCGGCTCCCGTGTGAGGATCGCCTGGATCATATCGCGGCAATCGGTCTCCCGGGCGCAGCGCGGGTAGAGGTAGAGAGTCTTGTAGGCGGTGGCTAGGGCTTCATTCTTCTTGCCTTTTTCGAGATAGACCTGGGCGAGCAGCCCGGCTGCATCCGCAGCACGTGGGTCGTCCGGAAAGGTCTGCCCGAAGGCGGTCAGTTCAGAGATGAGGAAATCAGTGGTGCTGCCATCGTTGCGGTCATGCACCGCCAGGAGGTATTGGTACAACCTCTCCGCCGTGTACTGTGCACTGGCCTCCTGAGCCAGTCCGCTGAGCATAATTCCTGACAACAGTACCAGGAACACTATTCCCTTTTTCATGCAAAGACTCCTCGAAATGTTGAGATGCTTTCCCCTTTTCGCACCGGAGCCGGTTATTCCCGGCCGGATTGGTCTTTGCCGCAACCGCCCCGCCCCTCTTTGTACCCGAAAGTATATCAATTTTTTCTCAGGATATCAAGGCCAAAAATTACTGTCCGCCGCTGGCGGGCGCCGCCTTGTAGCCAGTGAAGCTGAAGGTGAAGGGCTCGCTGCGAAGGTAGCCGGTCTGGTCGAACAATTTGATCGTGGCCTCCATGACGAAGGTTTCGGGCCGGGATTTGATCAGTCCCTCGACCGGTACGCTGTCGGAGTAGTCGAGCAGATCGAGGAGGCTGCGGCCATCCTCGAGCGTCAGGTACCAGTAGATTTTGAGGGCGCAGCGGCCGCCGGGATCGATGGTCAGGGTATTGCCTTGGAGACGGCTCGGCGGCGTAAAATGCTGATTGTTGATCGCGAGTGTGGTGCGGATCTGCGGGCGGTTTTTCCACCAGACCGTCGCGTGGCCGTTGACTGCAACCTCGCCCTGGAAGGTCTCCTCGTAAAGATTGGTGATGATGAAGACGAATTCCATGAAGGGTCCGCTGGCGTACATGCCCTGAGTGTAGATGACCTGGGTGATGGCGAGCGTATTTTGCGGTTCCTGCCGCGGCGGCAGGCTCTCGTCGCAGGCGAGAACCAGCAGCGGCAGCAGCCACATCAGTTTGCGGGATTTCATGCGTATTATCCTTCAGGAGCGCTGCCGGGATCCGGCCCCGAAACCGAGCCTGCAGCCGGCCAGCAGACGCCGGCCGGTCTCGCGGGCTGATGGATCGCCCAACTCACCGCCGGTCCGACCCGAGGCGTCAATCCAGATCACATTGCGGGCGTTGAAGAGATTATGCCCTTCGAAGTAAAGCTCAAGCCAGGGGCTGGCGGTGCCGCCGAAGGCGATCGCCTTCGAAAGTCGCAGATCGGTCTGATTGAAACCGGGCATGCGGCGGTTGTTGGGCACAAAAAGCATCTCGGCATTCTCCGCTGCAAAGCCGTTTTCCGAAGGGTAATAGGTATAGGGCCGGCCGCTGTGGTAGTGCCAGACCAGGTTCATCTGCACCGAACCGGGCAGCGCCAGATCCAGGTCCGCCTTGAGCGAATGGCGCTGGTCCCAGCTCAGGTAGTAGGGCGTATGGGCGACCGGGAACCCCCACTGGGCATAGTTCAACCCCTGATCCTCGGTTTCGCTCAGCCCTTTGGCCTCCATTAGGGTGTAGGAGAGGCTGCCGGTGAGCCATTTGCCGCGTTCTCGGCTGATCACGAACTCGAAACCGTGCGCCGTGGCGTAGGGGTTGTTGACATACTCGGCAAAGCCGTAATCCCCGGCGATGCGGCTGTTGGCCGAGACGAAGGTCTTGCTGTCGATCTGGTCGGTGGTCTCCTTCTGGAACCAGAGCACCGAGCCGACCCAGTTTTCGTAAAAGTTATGGCGGATGCTGATCTCCAAGGCGCTGGTTTTTTCCGCGAGCAGATCGGGATTGCCGCGCAGCACCTTGACGCCGCGCTCGAAGGTGACGTTGTCGAGGCCGGAGTAGAGGTGCTCGAATAGCGGGAATTGCAGATAGCGGCCCCAGTTTATGAAAAAAAAGCTTTTGTCGGTGAAAGGGAAGGCAAAGCCGATCCGCGGGCTGATTTGCCAGGCGATCCGGGCGGGGACAGAGCCGGTGATCTCTTCGCGGTACTCGTCCGGTCCTGCGGGAATCAGTTCGACTGCCGGACGGCGGGCGCGGGGATCGAAAAATTCGCAGCGCAAGCCGGCGGAGATGACCGACCGGGTCGCTGGGGATTCGTACTTGTCCTGGATGAAAAGGGCGCCGAAGCGCGGGAAGTAGCGGTAGCGGGTGGAGTAATTGAGCATTGCCAGATCGATCAGCGGCTTGCCGAAATAGGAGAGCTGCGGCTCCATTTTAATGAGGGTGGAACGGATCGCATACTGCTTGATCTCCATTCCGGCCTTGAAAAGGTGCGCTGGACGCCACTGACTGGTCAGCTCGGTTTTAAGTGTGGTGCTGTTCTGGCACAGGTCGGCCCACCAGATACGGTCGCCGCGAACGACGTAACGCAGATAAAAATCGTATTCCCAGGGTGTTCCCGCCACCGAATCCGCCGCCCCCTCGCCGATTCGTGCGCGCATCCCGCTCTGGCTGAGACTGATGGAATAAAAGAGCCGGGGATTCAGGGTATGGGTCCAGTAGAGCGCGGAGCGGAGGCTTTCACTTCGCCGCAGTGGCAGGCCGACAAGATTGTAACGCCAGCTGAAGGCGTAATCCCGGCTGCGCTTGAGGGAATAGAGGAGCTGGCCGGTCAGTCGCTTGTCGCTGCTGAAATTCCAGTCCGTCTTGGCCATTCCATAGAGTTCTTTCTGTGTCGGCGAGCGGAAAAAGTACTCCATATCCTGCCACCAGCGGGTGCCGGAGAGGAGGAGGGTATTGGCGAGGAAAAAGGAGCCCTTGCGACGCACCAGGGGGCCGCTGGCGGTCAGTTCCGCCTCGTTGCTTTTACTCACCTGGGTGCCGCCGAAGAGGTCGTCCTTGGCCAGGCGCAACTGCAGGCGCGGCTGGTCGTCGCCGCTGCGGGTGATGACGTTGACGATGCCGGAGAGGGCCTGGCCATACTCGGCATCGAAGCCGCCCGTCTTGACGCTGAGTTGCGAGACGGCGCTGCGGGGCAGTTCCATCCCGAGACCGCCGCTGATCTGGTCCTGTATGGGCAGGCCGTCGACGAGATAGATCACTTCGCGGCTTTTGCCGCCGCGGACATGGCCGTCGGCCGTGGCGCCGGGCTGCATACCGACCACCTCCTGAAATCGGGTGATCGGCAAGGTCTCCATCTGCGCCGCGGTTTTTTCATAGGCAGTCCCGGTGACATCGGTCTGGATGACAGGGCGCACCGCAGTGACCTCAACCCCGGCCATCTCGATGGGCGCGGCCTCGAGCCGCACCTCGAGCTTGGTCCGGAGATCGGGGAGGATGGTGACCTCCTTGAAAACAACCGTCCGGTAACCGAGCAGGGAGGCGCGTACCTGATAAAGGCCGGCGCGGAGATTTTGCAGGACAAAACGCCCTTCTGCATCGGCGACACATCCCTGACTGGTCTCCAGCACCAGGAGCGTCGCGCCGGGCAGCGGTTCACCGCTCGCCGCATCGCGGACGCTGCCTTCAAGCCGGCCGGTGGTGCCCGCCTGCAGCGCGTCTTGCGGTGCGAGCAGGCCCAGGGCTGCAAGGAGCAGGAGGATGGCGGTTCTGGGAGAGGAGCAGACCATGGTATAGTATATCAATATTTACCGTCCCGATCAATGGTTATATTCTCTGGTTCGCATCCGCCTTCGTCGGTCGCATCCGCTGCTCCGGGCCGCGATCCCCCTCTCTGGTACCTTCCCCCTTGCCGCGGATCGGGCTGCAGCCGGGCTGCCAGGTGCGACTCCCGTCGAGGCGGGTATCCGGTTATAATGCCGTTTCCTTGCCGGTTTCATCCTCCGGCCCATGTTCAGGCTTGCCCGACTGATCCGGAATGCGTATATTAGAACTGTACTTTTTAGTGAGGAGAACATGAAAATTTGTGAATTTCCGGGACTGATCCTGCTCCTCGCCGTCCTCGCGGTACTCCTGACTTTCTTCCGGGCAACCGCCGGCAGCGGCGCGGCAAGTGACGATGCGGCGCTGCCGGCCTGGACCGGATCGGGATTCAGCGACTTTTTGCAGCACCTGCAGAGTCTGCCGGAGGCGCAACGGCAGGTCGTTGCGGACAGCTTTCTGCAGATGGCCGGGCCCCTGCCCCTGATCGAAGCGGATACCATCGCCTGGTTCCTTTATCGCGGCAGCGCCGCGGCGGTGACCATCGCCGGCGATGCCAACGGCTGGGATCCTGCCACTCTGGCGATGAGGCGGATCGCCGGAACCACCCTGTTCTATGCCCGCCAGGTCTATGAAGTCGATGCCCGGCTCGACTACAAATTCGTGCTCAACAACAGTAGCTGGATCCTCGATCCGAAGAATCCCAACCTCTGCTATGGGGGATATGGCCCCAACTCCGAGCTGCGGATGCCCGGCTACCTGCCCTCGCCCGAATGCACGCCCGATCCTGCAGTAGCCCCCGGCCGGCTCGAACAGGGAACCATCACGAGCGCGATTCTCAAGAATACCCGGGCGCTGCGGATCTATCTCCCGGCTGGCTACGATGCGGCGCGGCCAAAAGGCTATCCGGTGGTGCTCTTTCATGACGGCCTGGAGTATCTCTCCCTGGGTGCGGCCAAAACCGTCCTGGACAACCTGATCGCCGGGCGGCGGATCGAGCCGATCATTGCCGTCTTTGTGCCCCCGGTCAGCGCTGCACAGCGGATCGAGGAGTACAGCGGCGCCACCGCCGCCAACCTGGAGCGTTTTATCATTGAGGAGGTGATGGCGCAGGTCGACTCCGCCTGGCATACGTCGAAGGATCCCGCGCAGCGGGCGATGCTGGGGCCCTCCCTAGCCGCCCTGATTTCAGCGCAGATTACCTTCCACCACCCGGAATCCTTCGGTCTCGCCGGGCTCTATTCTCCGGCGATGTGGCCCAACGACCGGGCGGTGCTGATGGAGCTGCTTGCCTCTCCCAAACCGTTCACCCGCTGCTATATCGATGTGGGCAGCTATGAGCCTTCGCTGCTGGGGGATGCCGCCAGACTGCATGAACATTTGCGCAGCGTCGGCGTCATGGTGAAGTACCGGGAGTGGCATGAGGGGCACAGCTGGGGCAGCTGGCGCGCCCATCTCAAGGAAGCGCTGGAGTTTTTCTTCCCTCCGGCCTCGGGCATTGAACGCCTCGAAAAAGGAGAACCCGAACTCTTCACCCTTTATCCCGCCTACCCCAACCCCTGCAACGCCGGAATGACGCTCGAGTTCGACTTGCCTCGCGCCGTCGAGGTCTCGCTGCAAATGTACAACCTCAGGGGTGAGGTGGTGGACCGGCTGGTCGAGGCGGGTCTGCAACCGGGGCGGTATCGCTACCGCTGGGATGCCGGCGGGCAGCCGAGCGGCCTCTATTTTTACCGGTTGCGCGCCGCGGCGCAGGTACGCACCGGCAAGGTGCTGTTGATCCGCTGACCATTCAACCCTGTGACAGAGGAGTGAAGCATGATCGGTCTCAAGGATAAGGTAGTGCTCATTACCGGGGCTTCGCGCGGCATCGGCCGGGCAGCGGCGGTGATTTTCGCCCGCTATGGAGCGCGCGTCGCCATCAATTATCATCATCACGAAGCCGCCGCACGGGAGGTGCTGACGGCGGTCGAGGCCGCGGGGGGCGAGGGGATGCTCATCGGCGCCGACGTCAGCGAAGCCCATGCGGTGCGCGAGATGGTCGCCCGGGTCGTAGAAAAATGGGAGCGCATCGATGTGCTGGTCAACAACGCCGGGGTCTGGTTGCCGGCGCCGATCGACCGCTTTCCGCTCGAAACCTATCGCCGCACCCTGGCGATAAACCTCGATGGCGTGATTTTCTGCACCGAAGCGGTCGTGCCGCTGATGATCAAGCAGGGGGGAGGCCGGATCATCAATATCTCCTCGACCGCCGGACAGCGCGGCGAGCCAGTCTACTCCCCCTATGCAGCAAGCAAGGGGGCGGTGATCAGCCTGACCAAATCCCATGCCGTCGAACTGGCGCGCCACAACATCCAAGTCAACAGCGTTGCCCCCGGCTGGGTCGACACCGAGATGTCGGCGGCGGCGATCGCGAACGAGCATGAAACCATCCTGCGCACCATTCCGATGCGGCGCCCGGGCACGGCGGAGGAGATCGCCTGGCCGATCGTCTTTCTCGCCTCCGACGGTGCCAGTTATATCACCGGCGAGATCCTGAACGTCAACGGCGGTTCTGTGCTCTGCGGCTGAGCCGCCCTGCCCGCCCAATCCCGCTGCCGCCGCGGCCTTCGCTGAAGGCGGCAGCATGGCTTACGCATCCAGACCCGAATTTGCCGCAAACTCCTAAAAAAATCTTGCAATAAAGCAATTTTTTTGCTATTTTTATTAGCTGTATCATTTTGAGGAATCCGTTTGCGCATGTTCCAGGAATTGAGTGAAAAGCTTGAAGGTGTTCTGCGCAATCTGCGCGGTCAGGGCAAACTGACCGAAAAGAACATCGCCGAGAGCATGCGCGAAGTGCGCCGGGTGCTGCTGGAAGCCGACGTCAATTACAAGGTGGCCAAGCAGTTCATCGCCGAGGTGGAACAGCGCGCTCTCGGCCAGGAGGTGCTGCGCAGCATCACCCCCGGCCAGATGGTGGTCAAGATCATTTATGACGAGATGACCCGTCTGCTGGGCGAGAAAGAGGCGCCGCTGCAGTTCGGCAAGGCGCTGCCCGGTGTAATCCTGCTCGCCGGTTTGCAGGGTTCCGGCAAGACCACCTTTGCGGGTAAACTCGCCCGCCACCTGCGTAAAAAAGGCCGCAATCCCCTGATGATCGCGGCCGACATCTATCGGCCGGCGGCAGTCGAGCAGCTCAAGGTGCTTGGACGCAGCCTCAGTATTCCGGTCTATGCGGAAGAGAGCCGGGACGCGGCGGCGATCGCCGTGCATGGCCTCGACTATGCGCGCAAGAATCTGCTCGACACGGCCATTATCGACACCGCCGGCCGACTGCATATCGACGCCGAGATGATGGCGGAGGTTTCGCGCATCAAGGAAGCCACCGCCCCCGCGGAGATCCTATTCGTCGCCGACAGCATGACCGGCCAGGATGCCGTCACCACCGCCAGGGCGTTTCAGGAGCAGCTCGATTTCACCGGCGTGGTATTGACCAAGATGGATGGCGATGCCCGCGGCGGCGCTGCCCTTTCGATCCGGGCGGTCACCGGCAAGCCGATCAAGTTTGTCAGCGCCGGAGAAAAACTCGACGAGCTCGAGCCCTTTCACCCCGACCGGCTCGCCTCGCGGATCCTCGGTATGGGCGACGTCGTCAGCCTTGTCGAGAAGGCCCAGGAGGCCGTCGATCTCGAAAAGGCGGTCAAGCTCGAAAAAAAGCTGCGCCGGGCGGAGTTCAATCTGGAAGATTTTCTCGACCAGCTCCAGCAGCTCAAACGAATGGGGCCCCTGCAGGAGATCCTGACGATGATCCCGGGTGCTAATGCCCGGGCCTTCCGCGGGATACAGGTCGATGACCGGGCACTGGTGCGCGTCGAGGCGATCATTCGTTCCATGACGGTGCAAGAGCGCAACAACCCGAACATCATCAACGGCAGCCGGCGCAAGCGCATCGCGCGCGGCAGCGGCACCAGCGTTCAGGATGTCAACCGGGTGCTCAACCAGTTCAGTATGATCGTGAAAATGATGAAAACGATGAAGCATGGGGGCAGGGGCATGCGCCTGCCCATTGGATTTTAACCGAAGGAGAACACGTTGTCTGTAAAGTTGAGATTAAGCCGCATCGGTAAGAAGAAACAGCCCTATTACCGTATCGTCGCCATCGACTCCAAATCCTCACGTGATGGCTCTTATCTGGATAAAATCGGCCACTACAATCCCGTCACCCAGCCGGCCACGCTGACCATCGACCGGGCCAAAGCGCTGCAGTGGCTGAACAACGGCGCGATCCCTTCTGATACGGTTAACAGCCTGTTCCGCCGCCAGGGTATCCTGCACGAATGGGACCTGCGCAAACGCGGTATCAGCGACGAACAGGTCACCGAGGAAATGGGCAAGTGGCAGGATGCGCAGATTCAGCGCGGCAAGCGCGAAGAGGCTAAAAACGCCATGGCCAAACGCGAAACCGAAGCCCAGAAGCCGGCCAAATCCGCAGCGGGCGCCGAAATCAAGGCTACGGTGGGAACGCCGGCCCCCGCTGCCGAAGCCGAAGCTCCGGTGGAAGCGGCCGCCCCCGTTGCCGAGGCCGATATTGTGGTTGAAGAGAGTGCGCCGGCTGCCGCAGAGACGGCTTCCGACGCCGCAGAGAGCACTGAACCGAAGAGCGAAGCCTGAGCGACGACCATCCTCCATCGGACCTGGCCGCCTCCGGTGAGCGACGGCCCCGAACCCCGGCCTATGTCGTGGTCGGACGCATCACCCGACCGCACGGCGTGCGAGGCACCCTGCGCATCGCCCCGATGACCGACCATCCGGAGCGCTTCCGCCAGCTCAAACAGATCTGGCTGAGCCATAGCGAGACGGAGAGAACCCCCTTCTCCATCACTCGGGTGCAGATGCAGCCTGATGCAGTGCTTGTGACTCTGGCCGGAATCGATGACCGCGATGCTGCGGAACAATGGCGCGCCGCCTGGGTGGAGATTCCCGGTACTGAAGTGTTGCCTCTGCCGGAGGGCAAGCATTACCTTTTTGAGATCATCGGGGTCCAGGTGGTTACCGAGGATGGTGTGGCCCTGGGCCAGGTGGTGGATATCCTGCGCAACCCGGCCCACGATGTCTATGTGGTGCGCGGTGAGGAGCGCGAATATCTCATCCCGGCTGTTCCCGAGTTTATCCGCCAGATCGACAGCGAGACCGGCCTGATGATCGTCCACGTTGTGGATGGCTTGTTGGAATTGTAACGGAGTAACCGTGGAAATCCATGTCGTCGCCGCATTTCCCGGCTTGCTCGCAAGCCCGCTGGGCGACAGCATTCTCAAGCGGGCGCAGGCCAGGGATCTGGTGCAGATCTATTTTCACGATATTCGCACTTTCGCTACCGACAAGCACCAGCAGATCGATGATTATGGATTTGGCGGCGGACCGGGCATGATCCTCAAACCCGAACCCCTCTTCCGCTGCCTTGAACATCTCTTTGCAACTTATGCGTTGGAGGGGGTGCCGGTAACTCTGATGTCAGCCGCCGGCCAGCTCTTCACCCAGAAGCAGGCCATGATCCTATCCTTGCGGGAAAAGATGATCCTGCTCTGCGGACATTACAAGGGCATCGACGAGCGCGTCATCCAGACCTGGGTTTCCGAGGAGATCTCGATCGGAGATTACATCCTCACCGGCGGCGAGATTGCGGCCATGGTGATCATCGATGCCGTAGTGCGGCTGCTGCCTGGGGCGATCAGCGACATCGATTCGGCGGAGACCGACTCCTTCCAGTCCGGCCTTCTGGACCATCCGCACTATACGCGCCCGCAGAATTTTCGCGGCATGGAAGTACCTCCGGTGCTGCTCTCCGGCAACCATGCCGAAATCCGCAAGTGGCGTTTGCAGCATGCCCTGGATCGAACCAAAACGCTGCGACCGGATCTCTACGAAAAGTATAATCAGCAGGATTGAAATATAACCCTCGTAGTGAGGAGGAAGTCATCATGAATAAACTGGATCTTGTGGCAGCTTCGCAAATGAAAACCGACATTCCTGTGTTTCACCCGGGCGATACGGTCAATGTGCACGTCAAGGTAATCGAAGGCGATAAGGAGCGCATCCAGGTTTTCCAGGGTGTTGTGATTAACCGCAAGGGCGCCGGCATCAACGCCACCTTTACGGTGCGCAAGATTTCGGAAGGCATTGGTGTGGAGCGCATTTTCCCGCTGCATTCGCCGAACATAGCCAAGATCGAGAATGTGCGCGAAGGCAAAGTGCGCCGCGCCAAGCTCTATTATCTGCGCAATCTGCGCGGCAAAGCAGCCCGTATTGGCGAGAAACGCGCCCAGTAATCGGGTTCGCCACCGGTTCCGGACCGCCTTCCTCAGGGAGGGCGGTCTTTTTTTTGACCGGCCCCCGTGCCTGACCCGCAGCCCCCGCCTCTCGTCCCCACCCGGCTTCTCGCCGCCCACCAGCCCGGTTTCTCCGGCTGCTGCGGAAGGATTCAGAATAATCCTTGACCAGACAGGATAAAATTGTTATTTTTCTTTTTATAGACGCAGCAGGGCCTTAAAAATTGATAAGGAGTCTCCCGATGGTTGCATTGCACAAGCGTACACTGTACGAACTGTTGCGTACGGCAGTTGCCAACTTCCCCGAGGACGTGGCTCTCGCTTTTGTTGATGAAGAGCCCTTTCTTTTCACGCAGGTTGGCCATCATGTCATGAAGATGATAGCCGCGCTGCGGCAGCGGGGCATCGAGCCGGGAGACCGTATCGCTCTTTTAGGCGAAAACTCGCCTCGCTGGTGCATGGCCTACCTGGCGGTGACAGGAATGGGTGCGGTTATCGTGCCGATCCTCAACGATTTTCACAAGTCCGATATCCATCATATTATCCGGAATTCGGGCGCAAAGGGACTCTTCATTTCCAGCCGGCTGGTTCACAAGGTGGCCGAACTGAATCTGCGTTCTTTCGAGGTGGTGGTCGCGCTGGATGACCAGGATCTGGAGATCGACAGTGAGGAGTGCGAAAAGTTCAGCGATCTCATCGCCGGCAAGGAGCCGCGCAAGCGGAAAAAGGCGGCCAGACGCAATATTGAGCCGGAAGAAGAGGATCTGGCGGAGATTTTGTATACCTCCGGCACCATGGGGCACTCCAAGGGCGTCATGCTCAGCCATAAAAATATCATCTCGAATGCACAAGCAGCCACCGAGGCGATCCAGATCGATCATAACGACTGCCTGCTCTCGATCTTGCCGTTGCCGCATGCTTACCAGTGCACCTGCGGATTCATCGCCCCGTTCTCTCTGGGGGCTAAGGTCTATTTTTTCAAAGGATTGCCGACGGCTGCAACCCTGCTGCCCGCCATTCAAGCAGTGCAGCCGACTATCATTCTCTCCGTACCGCTGATCATGGACAAGATTTATAAAAAGAAGGTCCTCGGCGAGATCAACTCGCGTATGCTCTCCAAGACTCTGTACAATCTGGCACCAGCGAAAAAAGTGGTCCACCGCATCGCAGGCAAGCGGCTGCTGCAGGCCTTTGGCAGCCGCATGCGACTCATGGTTTTCGGCGGCGCGGCCACGCCTCCCGACCTTGAGGCCTTCCTCGGCGACGGAAAGTTCCCCTATACCACGGGATACGGTCTCACAGAATGCTCGCCGCTTTTAACCGTTAATCCGGTCGGCAGGGTCAAGCAGCAATCCGCCGGCAAGGCGGTTCCAGGTGTGTCTCTGCGCATTCTCGATGCGGACCCCCAAACCGGGATCGGCGAGATCGTCGCGCGCGGTCCCAACGTCATGAAGGGTTATTACCGCAACGAGGAAGCCACCCGCAATGCTTTCACCGAGGATGGCTGGCTGATCACCGGCGACCGCGGGGTGATCGATGCGGATGGCTATCTCTTCATCAAAGGGCGTTCCAAGAATATCATCGTCGGGCCGAGCGGCGAAAACATCTACCCCGAGGAGATCGAATTCCATCTCTCCGAATCCCCCTTTGTGCTCGAATCCCTGGTATACGAACAGGCGGGACGCATTGTAGCGCGCATCCACCTCGATATGGATGCGATGGAGGAGGCGTTTCATCTTTCCAAGCTCGATGGCTCGGAGGCCGCCAGGGTGGTGGCGCAGAAGCTGGAATCGATTCGGACGGAGGTCAATGCGCGGCTGGCTGCCTATTCCAGGATCCACCGGATTATTGAGCAGCCGGAGGAGTTTGAGAAAACGCCGACGAAAAAGATCAAGCGCTATCTCTATACCAATTAAGCATAAAAAAAAGGTGCGATGAAAATCGCACCTTTTTGCTATATTTGAGACCGGTGGGTGTGGCGCCTACTTGTGGTTCTGCACCATGTTTTTCAGCCCGTCCTCGAAAACCACCGAGATTTTGCTGGGATCAAGGATTTTGACCACAACACCCAGACCAAATTTGTCGTGCTGGATGACGTCATTTTCGGAATAGCCTTGCGACATCGAGTATGCAATCGCCTTCTCGGGATCGGCGGCCGTGAGCAGTTTGTTCCATTTTTTGGTTTCTCTGGCTTCCAGCGTCAGCTTGGCTTTTTTCGGCTTAACGACCTTGCCCGCCTTCTTGAGCAATTTGGATTCGGGCGATTTAAAGCGATGCAGGCTCTGACAGGTCTTGCACATTACGCGCACCATGTCCTGACTCTTGATCGCGACAACGACATGGACGGTAGCGGCTTTGCACTTGTTGCACAACGCCTCAACCTCGATGCCGATCTCCATCTTTTTTTTGCTGAGCATGGGTTATCCTTTTATGGAATGCACTTATTTCGGCCTTAAAGTAGGAATAATTTATGAAATAATCAAGGAATTACTTGGGCAGGATGGGGCTGCGCGCCGCGGGACCAGGGGGTGCAACACGGCGTGCTAGCGGTCTCGTGATCGTCGCAAAAGAAAAAGCTGTGGCCCGCGCGGAGGCGGGACACAGCTTTTTTGCATGCTCCTGAAATCAGGTCAAGGTTGATAAGGCGGCTGGTAACTGGCGGGCGGGCTTTTACGTTTGTTGCTGCTGCTCAGCCTGAAGAGTCCGACCAGGAGGAGCAGGATAAGAACGCCGCCGAGAATATAGAGCATCGTCCAGTTCGTCCGCTTTGGCACCTCGATCGGGACCGCCTTGATCGCCGCTTCGTAACTGGCCAGCAGGGCGGCCTGGTCCGGCGCAACATTGTTCTTGGCGAATATGCGGTTGTAATTGCGGATGCGGTCATAATCCTTCATCAGCTCTTTGTAACCCGCTGAGTCGACGATGGCGATGCCCTTGACGCGGCGGATCTCCGACTCGATCACTCCGCGAAAGACGTCGTCGACCTGGTTCTCGGAAAGAGCAACCCGGATGGGCTCCATCTCGGGACTGGCCTCGCCGGCCAGCATCTCCGAAATCGTGTTGATATAAGAGAGCCGCTCGGCATTAAGCTTGGCCATATCGGACTTGATCTTCTCGATCTCCTGCTTGGAGGCGGCAGCTGATTTCTGCATTTTGGTCAGGCGCGCCTCCGCCATTCGGAAGCGGTTGTCCACAGCAGCGAGCGAATCGGTGAGCACACCCACCATTTGCGAGAATTTGCCCGTCAGTTTTTCCATGATACCGGTGGAGGCCAATTTTTCGATCCGGGTCAACACCGGGGCCTTGAGCAGAGCCGCCTTATACTCGGGCGCCAGCTCGCGCGAGGCAAGGATCTCGTCACGTTTCCGCTGCAATTCCTCACTGGCATCGCGGGCTTGAGAATAATAGGTGGTCACGGCTTCCTGAGAAAGCCCGAGGTCGGGAAAGGTGAGGCCGCTCTGCGAGGAGTCATAGAGCTCATCCAGCGCCAACATGATGGCCGCCATATTCTGGCCATTGGTCTCCACTTCGGGCAGCAGCCGCTTCATAAACACCCCGTTGGGATCCAGTTTGGGATCGTTGCTGATCTCCGCCTTGGCGGCAGCGACCTTGTCCAGACTGCTCTGATAATCTGCGGAGCGAAGCGCCGCTTTGGCCTGCTCGTAAAGATCCTGGATATCCTGGGCATAAAGAACAGGTGCCAGCAACACCAGCAGCAGTGTCGCCCATCTATTTACACTCTTCATTCAAACCACCTTTCTGATTTATGAAAATTTCCTTGCCATTGAAGCGGAAACGGACACATGTCCTCTCTTCATCGCCATAGCGCGCCAGGCTGATATTCTTCAGTGTGTCGCTCTTGTCTTCGGGAGTTACATCGATCGCCTTGTACTTACCCGAAGCGCCATCGGTGGTGGGCTGGATCATCCAGAGATTTCGGAAATCCTCTGCACAAAGATAATACCGTCCGTAATTCTGGATCACCTTCACAGAGGTGATCGGGGCCGTTTCCTTTTTCAGGATCGGGCCGATAAAGAGCACACCGTTAAACTTGTCGCCGTCGCCCAGATAAATTGAACTGTCCGCTTCGACCTTTAGGTTCATGGCCACGGAATATTGATCAAACCGGACAAGCTGTTTGCTGCATCCGGCCATCAAGACCAGGACGATGAGCATCAGTGCTTTTTTCATTATTCCTCCATTGTTGGGTTATGTGCAGCGAATTATGCCGGACCAGGAGATGTGTGGAAGCAGGGGGAGGGGGCTATGGGGGCTGGTCGCATATCTCCCCCAAATGTATTCCTGAAGAGTAATATAACACAAATCGGGAGAATCGCAAGGAATAGTTGTACACTCGGAGGAGAAATGTCCAGTTTTTTGACATCGGTCACGGACGAACAGGACAAAAGGGCGGCTGCGGATATAGGCGCATCCAAACTCTAGCTGAATTACAAATTTGTACTTGAAAGAGCTCTCCATTCGACTCGAATCCGGGTGGGCGCGCGAGGCTGGCTGGCCGGGATGCATCGTCGCGGTCAGTCCAAATCCGGGTGGGCGCGAGAGGCTGGCTGTTCAGGCGGCACGGCCCGCTGTCGCGAGCCGGCCGCCTGCGTTCGGACTAGATCACCGCTTTGCTGATGGTGATGTTGCCGCCCGAGGTGCGCAAATAGAGCTCCGGCCCACCGCCGTTGATCTGACCGCGCAACGCCGTGTGGCCAAACTCGCCCTTGACCAATACGTCCACTTCACTACGAACGCGTCCGCCGCTCGTGCTGGCATTAAGGTCCACCTTGATGCCCGGGGCCAGACTGACGTTGACGCTGCCACCTGAGGTCGCGAGCCGGCAGGGAGCAGCGGGCTGACGGGTGATGTGCGCTGATATACTGCCGCCCGAGGTGGAGGCATCGATCTCGCCGGCAACCTCTTCGACGGTAATGCCGCCGCCGGAGGTCGAGGCTTGCACCCGCCCTTTGGCGGACTCGATGCGGATCGATCCGCCCGAGGTGGCGGCCAGGACATCACCGTCTACCCGGCCGATCGAGATGCTGCCTCCGGAGGTGGCGACATCAGCCTTGCCTTTGCAGCTCTCGAGGGTGATGCTGCCCCCTGAGGTATTGCCCTTCACCGGCCCGATGATCTTGCCGAAGCTCAGGCTGCCGCCCGAGGTTTTGCTGATCACTTCGCCCTCAAGCTCCGCGACCGAAATGGAACCCCCGGCGGTCTTCAAATTGACGTTAAAAGCCCGGGGAAGGGTGACGGTGAAGCGCAGTTTGAGGCGGCGGTTGCCCCACTTAAAAAAACGGTCGCGGTCGTAGCGAGCGCTGACGCGCACCTCGTTGCCGGTGGCGGTGAAATCGAGATGGAGATCCTTGAGAATGTTCTCCGCCGCCTTGTCTGTCGGAGCATCAATGGTTTCAAGGAGGGTGAGTTCAACCTGGTTGCCAGTGCCGCCGGTCACCTCAATGGTGCCGAGGTCGGCATCAATGTAGAGCCAGCCGCCGGGAGAGACTGGAAAGTTTTTTTGAACCGTGCGTTCGATATCCGCCCGGGCCTGTGCAGCCACCGCCAGGCCGATGCACGTAAATACGGCGATCAGTGTGTTGAATCCTTTACTATTCATGATGCCTCCTTTATTGACCTTTAGTGATGGTGATATCGCCGCCGGTTGTCTTCAGATAGATGCGGTCTCCGCCGCCGTTAATCTCTCCTTTACTACGTAGAATCCGATTGCTGGTTTCATCGGGCGGCAGCTTGGTCAAGGGAAAGTCGCTGTAGATGTCATTACGTTCATCCGGGTCGGCGCGCCGCTGCAGCCAGATTTCGGCTTCAAGGGTGGCTGGCAATTTGGCGGGCAGGGTGACGCGGATCTCCCCGCCCGTGGTTTCAGCCCTCAGAGAATGGGGGACGCGGAAATCCTTCAAGGTCATGATCGCCGTGATGTCGCCGCCCGAGCTGCGCAGCTCGGCGGCGGCGCGGAGGTCGCGGACTTGGATGTCGCCGCCGCTGGTGAAGGCGCGCAGGCTTTTACGGATCTCCTGACAATCGATATCGCCGCCCGATGTGGAGAGTTCGAGTTGCCCGGCGGATTTTTGCACCAGCAAATCACCGCCTGAGGTCTTGAGCGAGCCTTGCGCGCCGCTGAAATTGGTCAGGTTGATATCGCCGCCGGAGGTGGCCGCGGTGAAGGAACCGGCCATATCCTTCAGAACCATGTCCCCGCCGGAGGTGGCGAGGCCGAGACGCTGGGTCGCATTTTCCACAGAGACATCGCCTCCGGAGGTCTGGAGGTCGCCCTCGGCAAAAATCGCTGTGGCCACGACATCCCCTCCGGAGGTGGCAGCGCTGATCCGGCCGGAGATGGTTTCCAGATTCAAGTCTCCGCCGGAGGTCCTGGCTTCGATGGTGCCAGAAAGGGATGAGAGCACCACATCACCGCCGCTGGTGGCCATCTGCAGCCGGCCATCAACCTTGCTGACCTCAAGATCCCCGCCTGCTGTCTTGAGGTCCAGATTGAACTTTTGCGGGAGGGTGATTTCATAGAGATGCTCGCGCAGGCTGTGGCCGCTTTCCTCAGTACGGATGGTCAGAGTCGATCCCTCCTGGCTGTAGGAAGCGTTGAGCTTTTTCACAATCTCTTCCGCCTCAGCGCGGGTGAAAACCCTCATAGTGAGGGTTTCACGAACCTGCACACTCCCCTTCTCCCAGGAGGTGATGCGGATGTCGCCGCCCTCGACCTCCATGACGAGGTTGCCGCCGGGAGTGACGGTGAATTCCTTCTCGATGGTGCTGGTATACCGGCCCCGGCCACCCTCGATGGTCTGCGCCTTGAGCGGCACCATAAAGAGAGCGAGGAGGCCTGCAAGCACATACAGTTTCTGTCGCATGTCAATTCTCCTGACTGAGTTCCGCCGATCGTACCGGTGCGGCATCCATGGCTTGCTGCAGCGCTCTGGCTTTGACGCGCAAGGAGCTGCTGCTGTCTTTGGCAATGGTTTGCAGATAGGGCTCAATCTCCTGGCCGCCCGCATGGGCTGCAAGACCGTCAAAGGCCTCCAGGCGCAGGGCTGGGTTTTCGTCGTGAAGGACGATTTGCAGCAGCATTTTTTTGATGGCCTCATTGAGCGGCAGGGCGCGCAGCACGCGGATCGCCATCAGGCGCACTCCCTGGTTTTGCTCCTTGCTGAGCAGGAAATCGATAGCCTGGAGAAGCTCGTCATCGAGACTCTGCTGCTGTACCGCGATTGCCCCGGCGGCTTTGACAGCGTGCAGCCGCAATGCCGGATTGTCACTGTCGACCATCGCCCGGGCCAGCATCAGCTGCACCTGCGGCTGATCCCCCGTGCCCTGCAAGCGGACGCCATTCACCGTGCTGTATTCAATCTCGAATTGCCTGGTTGCCGGATCATAGCGTACGCGCTGAACCTTCAGCAGCTCCGGCTGCACGGTATGGTTGGCTGCGACCACCGGCTGGAAGCCGGTCAGCAGCGCTTGCAGGGTGGGATCGGGAGCTTGCGTCCGGATGCTGAAGCGGCCGATCAGAAAGCCGAACGCCACCAGCAGCATCGCAGCGAGGGCGGCATAAAGGGGCTGGAACGGCGTCATCCTGGGCAGAGAAGGCGCAACGTGCGTTTCCTGCAGCTGCGAATTGAGGGCGGCCATAAGCCGACTGCGTCGCGCAGAGACCGACGCCAATCCCTCATCCGGTTCGGGGGCCTCGGCCGCCAATCGAGCGATTTCGCCGATGCGCTCCGAGACCTCGCGGCAGGCGGGACATTGGGCCAGATGGCGCTCGACCTCGAGACGGGCGATTTCGTCAAGGGCATCGGCATGATAGAGGGTGATGGAAAGCTGCATTTTGGGGCATGGTTTCATGGCTGTGCTCGATTTTACCAAACCAACGGTATGGTGTCGCATCCATGGCTATGGTGCATAGATCCGCTGCATCCTTCTCCTGATGTGATGCATCGCCCGGAAGAGGTCGCTCTTGATGGTGCCCTCAGCCTTGCCGAGAATCACCGCCACCTCATGGATGCTGCATCCCTGAACATACTTGAGAACGAAGGCCGCACGCTGGCCGCCGGGGAGTGCTTCCAGGGCGCGCTGCAGGTGGTCCCACATCTCCTGACGCAGTGCCTGCTGATCCGGCAGGGGATCGGGGCTGGACAGCTCGGGTGCGGATTCCGCCTCCCCGGGGGGATCGGTGTGGAACGAAACCCGGCGTTTCCAACGCCCCTTGCGGCGGAGGCTGAAACACTGGCGGACGGCGATGCGGGTCAGCCAGGTCCGGAAACTGCTCTCTTCGCGAAAGCCGGCCAATCCGGCATAGGCCTTAATGAAGGTCTCCTGCCAGAGATCCTCGGCATCCTCCCGCGGGGCTAGGGAACGGATTAGCCGCATGATATAGGCGTCATGACGATTTACGAGTTCCCCGAACGCCGGCAGATCGCCTGATTGCGCGCGGATGATCCAGTCTCTTTCGCGAGGCTCCATGGGTTTCCCTGGTTTTGACAGTCATTGAATTAGACGCAACGACGGGGGAAAAAGTTTACATTGAAAGGAAGAATGCCTAGAAAAAGGAGGGAAAAATAAGCGCGCCGCAGGATCACCTCGAAGAGGTTATGCCTGGGGCGCGCAAGAGGTGATATGGGTCTGTGGCCAAGCCCGGGAGGAAAGAGTGCGTGTCATGCAGCATCAGGAAAGGAGGGTGCGTCAAATCTCGTCATCGACATAGGCCCATTCTTCATTCCTGGCATCGTCATAAATGATTTCGCCGCGCTCGGCGCGCTTCTCGACGCGGGCGTATTCGGCGAGAATCTCTTGTTCCAGCTTGGTGCGAAACTCTTTGGTGATAGGGTGGGCGATATCACGCTGCATGCCATCCTCCGACTTGCGCGAGGGCATGCACAAGAGCACGCCTTTTTTACTCTGGATGATCTTCAAGCCCTTGACGGCGAACTGGTTGTCGAAGGTGACGTTGACAAAGGCTTTTAGCTTGCTCTCATTTCGTAACCTGATGCTGATCTCTGTGATCTCCATTGATGGCCTCACACCCTGAGTTGTTTAGCTGGACGTTTTTCCATTTTTCTATTCATACCAACAGTATCGAATTTTTGCGGGACCGATTCGCTAAAATATTTGGATTTTCTTCAGTTTTTTTAGTGCATATATACAATATAAAAACAATAGGATGCCTGCTCCACTTAACCAGAGGCCGTCCTTGAAGAAAATTTCGTTCTCGCCGGCCAAAAAGGGGATCTGGCCGAGCATCCACAAGCCGAAAAAGAGGGTGATCGCCGCAGCGGCTGCACCGGTGATCGCCATCACCTCCTGCACCGTGAGCGCGATGCGCAGCCGTTCCGGGATGCGCGGCGCATAACGAATGAAGAGCAGTGCGAGCACAAGCCAGGCCAGCCAACTGAGCACCTGTGCGAAGTGCAGCGAGCGGAAATAGTCGAGCAGGGTAATGAAAGGGCTGATCCAAGCAAGGCCTGGCGCTATCGGCTGGCGGTCGCGATAGAGCAGAATCTGCAAGCGGGACTGATCGTGGCCGCGCAGCAGATTGAGGACCGTTTCGACGCGCGCCGTCGGTCCCAGCTGGCGCCATCCGGGTAGGTGCAGGGCATTCCAGGCGAAGCAGGCCGGCCCGTAGCCGTGATAATCGGCATTCCCGGTCAGCAGCAGGCCGTGCTCCGCCGCAGACTGGCGTAGCGGGTGCAGATAGCGTTCCGGATAAAAGATGCCTTCAGCCTGGTTGGCGATCTCAAAGCCGTCCACACCCATGGCGATATAGTCAGCCAGTGGCCTGGTGTTGCGCTGGGGCGAGAACCAATGGGCCAGCAGGGCGACGCCGCCCTGGGCATGGGCTGAGTCGATCGCGGCCTGATCCGAATAGTCCTTAGAATGAAAATCGCGGGTCAAGCCGAGCAGCAGCAGATGATTGCTCCCGGAGTATTCCTCGCCGGTGATGATCAGCGGCTCGCCTTCCAGCCTGCCTGCGCGCTGCTCCGCCACCAGGTTGAGGGTTCGCGTGTGGGTGTTGTGTTCGGTCAGGAAAAAGGCGTCAAAGCCGTTGCGTTTATGCCAGCGGAGCAGCCGCAGCGGCGAGATCAGCCCGTCGTGGCTGTAATAGGAGTGGCTGTGAAAATTGACCAGGACTATATCCTCGCCATGCCCTGTGATGGTGTTGTCCGGCAGGGGGGAGAAAAGGAAGATAAGCAGCACACCGACAACGAGGATGAACGTCACCGGCAGCCAAAAAAGCCCTTTGCGCAGGCCATTGGCGAGGGCGTCCGCCGGGCGCAGGCCACTCTGCAACGCTTTGATGGCATGCGCCGACAGGATGGCGGCGCAGAGCCAGAAGAGCAGCCAGAGGACCAGTGGCAGCGGCGTGTCCGCCCGGCTGAAAAAGAAGAGCGGGCCGAGGAGAGGCTCAAACAAGAGATGCAGCCTCGGGATATGGACGGAATAGCCTGCCGCCGGCTGCTGGGTCAGGGCATCCTCGATCCACGGCGGATTGGGCAGCCACAGCGAGGTGGAGAGCAGCGCCAGCAGGGCTGCCAGGATCCACAGGGTTCTTCGGCTGTTGCGTTTCATGCGGCCTGCCATTCTTCTTTGGGGGGATTGAAATAGCCGAAGCGGATCCAGGGAGCCTTGGTCCGGATTTGCTCCATCCAGGAGAGGATGCCGACGGCGTGCGGGGCGGCGGGACCGAGTCCGAGGGCGTCGCAGTACCACTCGGGATCGATATTGAGGTTGCGCATCTGGATATAGTCGATTTTATGGTCCCGAACCAGATCGATCAGAGCCGCGATCTCTTCGCGATCATCAGTGAAACCGGGGAAGATGAAGTAATTGAGCGAAATCCAGCGCTTGTGGCGGCGGGCGATGCGGAGGCTCTCGGCTACCTCCGGCCAATCGTAGCCTGCCGGCCGGTAATAAGCGCGGTAATAATCGGGCCGCGCGCTGTTGAGGCTCACGCGCAGGCTGTCGAGTCCCGCCACGCAAAGCCGGTCGATGACCTCCGGCCGCGAAGCATTGGTGTTGAGGTTGATGGTGCCGCTCGCCGTACGACTGCGGATGAGACGAATGGCCGCTTCGAGCAGTTCGCCCTGGAGCAGGGGTTCGCCCTCGCAGCCCTGGCCGAAGCTGACCACTGGACGCGGAGCGGTCTCCAGGTGAGGCACTGTGTATTCGGCGATCTCCTCCGGTGTCGGCACGAAGCGGATTCGCTGCTGGGTCTCGGGGACGCAGGTGCCGTTCTGTTTGGAGATGCAGCCGACACAGCGGGCATTGCAGGCGGGGCTGGTTGGAATAGGGGCTTCCCATCGCCCCAGGGCGAGATTCTGCGCCGCCGGGCAGGCGTAGCGGCGGACGCAATTTTCGACCAGATGCTCGACCAGCCGGTTTCCGGGGAAGCGGGCAAGGAGTGCAGCCGCTTGCTGCTCGATCAGCCGGCCATTGAAATAGGCCGGGTCCTGGCGGATATCGGAATCGACCCGCACGCCGGCGGTGATGAACTGCTCGCCTCGCCAACCTACAGCGCTGTAGGCGAATAGCGGCAGCGGTTCGGCCCCGGGCGGACTCTGATAAGCAGCCAGGAGGATCTGGGTATAGGCCGGGGCGATGAAGGCTCCGACGGCAAACACCGGCTGTCCCTCGAATTCATCGAGCACGAGGAATTGGTCCTGGCTGCGGTCATACCCTATGGGCCGGCGCTGCGGCAATTGAAAGAGGGCACTACCGAAAGGGAGGGGGATCAACTCGGCAGGGTCCGGCAGACGCTGCTCGCGCAGACGCATGCCCGCCATTTCGAGGCCGGGGATCTCGAAAATTTGCCCAGCGGCACCGCTGACGACCAGCCAGGGCAACCGGGTATTCGATATGGAGTGCTGCATCGACCAACTGCTCAAGGAGGTTCACCGCCCATCCGCAGCGCCACAAGGAGGCGCCTTCTTCAATCCCATATCCTGCGAAGTAGACAAAATGTGCAACTTGATATGTACGCTTCAGCCGGGCTGCACGTCAGCCCGTTTTTCCCCGGGTGCTTATGAAGAAACATAGTGAATAATTAATTATTTTCAAAGACAAATTATGGACAATTCGTTCAGGCCGGTCACGGGGTCCTTCCATGTGCCCGCCCCGAGTTGTAGGTGGCCATCCGACCGGTTATTGTGCCTGCCACAAGTCAACAGGCGCTCTGCACGCTATTATTCAGCCTGTATGATCAGCCCTTGAATAGGGCGAGAATTTTTAAAGCATTCTTGTTGTAGATTTTTTCGAGCACTTCGTCGGGCAGATAGAGTCCATAGATCATCCATCGTCCCTGCAGCTTGTGAGCTGGAGTTGGATCGATATATTCGTCATCGGTTTCCAGAAAGCGGAAATAGAGCCGGTAGGCTTCCGCATTACAGGGCGTATCCGTGCCGAAGAGGATGCGGTCCTGATACTTGATAAAGAACCGGCGGGCGGAATAGGGCTGTCTGCCTAGCTCGCTGATCCGGGCATCGATGTCCACATAAAAATTGGGATAGGCATCGAGCCACTGCGCTACGGTCTCCAGCTCTTCGGGGAGGTTGCCAAAGTGCGCGCCGATGAAGATCGTTTCGGGATGTCTCGCAATCACCCGATTGCGAGCGGCAAGTATCTCCTCTTTTTTGGGAAAATCGCCGCCGTAGAACGACCATTCCGGATTCATGTGCAGCTCATCATAGCGTTCATTGTACTGGTCGACCGGGGTAAAAAAGGCCTTGGGATCGGTGACGTGGATTTCCACCGGGATGCCCAGCTCACCGCATTTTGCCCAAATGGGATCAATGCGGGGATCATCAACGCGGATGTACTGACCGGATTTATCCTTGAACCCAAGCCCCAGGCTCTTGGCAATCTTCAAGCCCCTGCACCCCATTTTAACCGCCTCTTCCAGTCTTGCGGCCTCTCTTGCACCGAAATTTTCCTCATCGATGCGGCTAAAGTCCGGCCTGAAGAAGAGGAGGAAGCGCTCCTTTGCAGCCTCCCGCGATACCTGCAGATGTTTTATGAAAAAATCATCTTTGGAATTAGCATCCAGGCTGACACATTTCCAGACCCCGGCCTTGTCCATCTCCTCGAGATACCTGGCGGTATTCTCCAGTTTTCCCAAATGATTGTGGATGTCGATCACCGGAAACCGGGCTTTTTCTATCCGCGTCTCCTTGACTTTCAACTGACTGACCGGTTTCCAGTCCGCCAGCTTTAAATCCCCACTCTGTGCCTGAGCAAGGACTGCGAACAAGCCCGTCATTAATAAAAAAGCCAAGCTGATGAAGCGTCTCATATCGATCCTCCTGTTACGGTTCCTGCCCGGAGGCCCACCTAGCGGCGGAGTGATGGGCCGGGTTCACCCGGCGGCATGTCACTCCAGGACCAGCCTCCCGAAGGCAGCGGGTTTGTGGAAGCGTGCGCCGGTGGGCGACCAGGCATAGCCGGTGGCCGCTCTGCCCCGGCTTTTGTCAAGGCGGAAGAAATTGACTTTGATCTTTGTCGCTGTGTCAATCCGGTTATTCCTCGCGGTGGCCAGATCGCGAAAAGGGAGCGCCATTTCGACGGTCCAGCTGCTGTCCCGGTCCGCGCGGGCATTCAGCGTTCCGGCGACGTGGACCGCCGTCCGGATGCCGGGCAGATCGAACGCGCAAGTCGCTGCGACATCGATCTGCTGCGGATCGACGATATAGCTGTCAAACAGCAAATTGGCGGGTGAGACCTCGATCTCGATATAGTCGTCCGGCTGATCATCCGTATCGATAAAGACCTCGACGGCCTCCTCTTCCCACAGATGATCGTCCCGCTTCTGGAAGCTGGTCCAGATATCCGGATCGTTGCAGATGAAGGCGATATAGAGGGTGCTGTCATCATGGCAAGTAAACACACGCGTGGCGACACTGGAATCGGTGACGGCGGTTCCCGATCGATTCTCACGAAGCATAACCGGCCGGGCCTGGTTCCAGACGGTTTCTTCCAGGACCCCATCAATACGGAGGCTCACCGAGGTGCGGACCGCCGTGATGACGGGCCCGGTGCCATGCTGCCGTGCGCAAAGGATCAGGAGTCCCGGCCCGGCGTACAACATCAGGAGTCCGGCGAGGCGGACCATCTTCAGGTGCCGTGTTTTCACTTGCTGCCCTTCTCGCTGTCAAAGGGATTTGAGTATCCGGTGTCTGCAAAATTATTCAGCTGGATGGTCTGGACGCCGTGATTCTGATTCGCTTAGTGAATTTTGCGGGTCAGAACCTTCCAGTAGGTTCAGGATTCCATGCTGCATGGCTGCTGCCAGGCTGATGAACAGGATCACCGGCTATTCCAGCCACAAACTCATGCGCAACACATCGTGGTAGACGCCGTCGATGACCACCTCATTATGTAGAATTCCTTCGATGCTGAATCCGAGTTCTTCATTGAGACGGATGTTGCGGATGTTGGTATTGACCGTGTGCAGGTAGATCTTTTTCAACCCTAGGCCGAAGAGGCCGTATTCGACCCAAAGCCGTGTGGCCAGCTTGGCGTAGCCCTTGCCGCGGTAGGCCGGGTCGCCGATGATCTTGCGCAATTCCGCCTTTTTAGCTCGCAGGTCATGTTCAAGGTAGGCCACGGCGCCGATGGGCAATCCGTCCGGGAGGGTAATCACGCCAATGCTGTTGGAAGGATCGTTGACCAGGTCATCAAATTTCGCCTGGCGCAGGCTCAAGCGCGACATCAGAAAGTAGCGGCCCGCCTCCTCCTCGAGCCATGGGGCAAAAAAAGACTGGTCACTGGCCTGGTCATAGTCGCGAATGGTGATCTGGGGGGTACGGATGGGCAGCCGGGCGTAGTGTGGCTCACCCGTGCGCGACCAGTGCAGGGCGCTGAATTTCTGCGCGTTCGTCTGGTCATTTTTCAGGATAAGATCCAGAATCGCATTGACGAACCGCAAGCAATCCGCGTCGCTGAATCCGTACATCCGCGCTTCCTTGTGGAAGTTGCGTGCGAAGGCTTCGATGGTGTTGTCCGGGATTTCCGATGAACCCACAATCCGCTCCCTGTTGAGGATCCAAACCTTACAGGCAATTTAGTAAGTCCAATTGAATATTCAAACCTATTATTGCCTTGGGCCGATTTCGGCACCTATTTTCTTCTTGTCCTGCAACAGGAAATCTGCTATATTTTTCGGTCCTATTTGCTGGAGCAATGATGAGCCCTCAACAAAATGTGAGCGGTCCCGGGATACGGGTCGGTTTGGAGCGCGCTTTTTCCAAAAAGGGCGTCGGCTCCCGCGCTCAGGCGCGGGAGTGGATTCTGGCCGGACGGGTCAAGGTGAACGGCCGGGTGGAACGCTTCGTCTATGCCTGGGTCGATCTCGAGAAGGATGTCATCACCCTGGATGACAGGCCGCTTAGGTCGCCGGAGGAGAAACTCTACTACCTCTTCCACAAGCCCGCCGGTTTTCTCACCACCCGCACCGATCCGGAAAGCCGCGCAACCGTCTATGACCTCCTGCCCGATTTTGCAACATGGATCTTTCCTGCGGGGCGGCTCGACATGGAGAGCGAGGGCGCCCTCTTCCTGACCAACGATGGTCCGATGTCCAGCTGGCTGCTCTCCCCTGAGAGCGGTATTGAAAAGTGTTATCGGGTGCGCCTGCATCGCTCCCTGCAGGAGGCCGACCGGCGCGCGCTCGCGGCGGGGATCGATCTCCAGGGATACCGGACGCGCCCCGCGCAGATCCGGGTGCTGCCCGGGGAAAAACCGGGCCACTGGGCGGAGATTGTCATTCACGAAGGCAAGAACCGGCAGGTGCGGCGGATGTTCGCGGCGCGGGGTTACGAGGTGCTGCGGCTGATCCGCATCCGCATCGGCCCTCTGGAGCTCGGCGGCCTGCCTTCCGGTACCTGGCGGCCGCTAACGGCAGATGAACTCACCGCGCTGCGGGCGCTGCAGAAATCCGGGCAAAATTGAACGGCACGTGGTTAATACCCAGCTACATTCTCTTTCAGAGCATATCCTTAAATGCCCCATCGATCAGAACTATAAATTGGAGTATCGCTGCCATGCCCAATCCTGGTCGGCTAATACAGCGGATATGGTAGTTAATGAAAGCCGGGGTAGTGAGATAATTCTTTTAAGGATTTTGATAAGGGAGGCTCTTTTCGACCTGCAGACTTTTGGTGAGCTTGCCCTTGCGGGCAATACTGGAAACCGATGAGTTCAGAGGGCTGTATTTCAGGGCATCCGTTGCGGACTTTATAGTGACAGGATCAAGAATACTCATATCGGAGCGCAGTCGTTCCACATCACTAACGATTTGCATTGTATTTTGGCGATGGCGTGTGAATACAATCACATCAACCCTTTCCTCGAGAATCTCTATGCCGCTGCCGCTATTCCCAAATTGCGATGATTTCTTCCAAGTCCGGCGATGAATGATACACGCTTGAAGTCTTAAAAGTCCTTATCCCTTCCATTTTTTCAACAGCCTCAATCTTCCTGCGTTGCTCTGCCTTCTTACCAAATGCAGGCTGTCCTGGTTTCCAGCCGGTCCACCTTTCTGAACGGAAAAGGGACAGGGTATCACGATTGCAGCATCGGCTGAATGAGAATATCCTTTTCCTCCTGTTATTTCAGTCTACCCGCCATGCTTTCCCAGGTGAATCCCTTCTCATGGATGGCCAGGATGCCCGCATTCTCACCGGCGTAGGAACCACATTCATCTGCGTTGACCCAGCCGCCGGTATTGAGGATCGGGAAGCTGGCATTCCGCACCATGACCGCATTTTTGCCGCTGATATCGGTGACTGGGCGGTGAGTGTGGGCAAAGACGAAGATGAAGGGAACGGGAAGATCACTTTCACAGATCAGATGTAATTCCCTGATCATTTCCTTAGTATAGCGCTGCAGCAGGTATTTATCGATATAACTCTGGATGCTCTGCTGCAGCTCGCCGGTCAACGGTTGTCCCAGCAGCCCACTCTTGCGTTCAAGCGGTACCTTTTTAAGCATGAGCTTGAAGCCCAACTTGAGCATACAGGAATAGAAGCGGTTTAGTTTGAGCTTTGTCTTCATATTGGTCTGGATTTCGTTTGTTACGGCCTTTATATGTTCTCTGGCTTCTTTGCCGCCCTTCTCATAATGTTCGAGCAGCTTCAGAACGGTATCTGAGAATCTGCCGGCATGCCCGAGATGATAGTCAAAGGCCTCGAGCCAGATATTGTTAAAGGCCTCCAGTTCTTCCAGATGAGCGGGCTCGATTACCAGATCCACCGGTCGGAAGCGGTCTTCGAGAAAGTGGCCGTGGGTAAAGAGATAATTTTTCCCGTCGGCCTGATTCCTGATGAGATGATGGGGATATTTTACAATGAATTCCGGCATCGGATAATTCGGTGGCCAAAGTTCGGCCAGGGAAATAGTGCAGGTCTGGCGGTTTGATCGGCTTGAATACCGCATGTCGACGTGAAAATCGGGATAGGTCCTGCTGTCGGCTCCTTCGGGCAGATGCATGATCGTTTTTTCGTAGACCTGTTCAGAAAGATAGCGCCAATAGTGATGATCATGGTTGCCCGGAATGTAAACGAGCCTCTGAAAGGGGCCTGCCTGTGCGAGTGTGCTGAAAAAGGCTCTCACGTCAGGATAGATGCGTTTGATGTCGATCAGGGACAACTCCATAAAGTCGCCATTGATAACAACCTCATCCTGGGGTCCCAATCTACGCAGCACAGCGGCCAATTCGGCTTGATTGTAGGCGTACTGAGCGTTGCCGATATGGAGATAGCTCGTCGGTCGTCCAAGGTGCAAGTCCGACATCACGATTGCATTTTTTACTGTGCTCATGCGGCCTCCGCATCTTTTCGATTTCTACGGCACTGCTCGGTGAGGCAGGTACAGCCTCAATTGTACTTTATCCGGGCAAAGAGCGTCGAGGCGTTGGTATAGATGCACGGATCGAATTTCATCTTCTCGATGATCCTGTAATTCTTATCGAGGGGATTTTTGATTCGCCCCAGCTCTCGGAGGAACTTGAACCAGGTGATCACATTAATTCTGCTGTGGTAGCTCAGTCCGGAAATGGGGATGGGGTAGTCGCTGCCATAAAGGATTCGCTGGGCCGGTATGGTTTTCTGGATTGTTTCTACATAGGTTGAGCGCATGGGACCGGTGATGGCCGAGAGATCGGCGTACAATCTCCAGCCATACTTCCCGGCTTCCTCGAAAAGCTTAAGGCTGTCTTCGTAATCATCCAGATAGGGTTTGTCGAATTTGTTTAAGTAGGGCAAGGCACAGTGGGCGATAATGCCAGTGACACCCAGTTCCAGTGCCTTGCGGAGATATTTGGGATTGTTATATTTATTATATTCTTGATTGGAAGAGGGGATGGCGTACTCGGGCCCGGCGTGTGTTAGCAAGGGGAGGTCGTGCTCGGCTAGCTTTTGATAAAAGGGAAGGCATAGGTCATGATCGGGCTTGATCATCTGCGAAGAGGGGATCCACTTGCACAGCACCGCACGGTTAGCCAGGCAAAAATCGAGCTCCTCGCGCCAATCCTTGCGGTAAGGATGGACAGAAGCCCCGAAGAGAACCCGGTCATTTTCTTGTGCCATCTGGGCCAGATAGCGGTTGGGAGTATGGAGGTGGGTCCACTCCGGATGCACCATGCCCTTCTCGTCGTACACCTGATCCATGCCGAGCAATATGCACTTGCCCACCTGTTTGGATTTGTTGATCACCGCCAGAATCTGCTTTTCCACCCTCGTGATATTCACCTTTTTGAATAGTGATTTGGTCAGCAACAGCATCGCGTAATAGGCGGCGGTCTTGGTGAACGCTTCGGACCAGTAGCACCCACTGACTTCATCTTCGGGTGCACCGAAATGGATATGGACGTCGATTATATTGTCATTCATGGTCATCTCCATATGCCAAGTTCTAGATATAAAAATAATAGGGATAGAAATTACAATCAGCGCATGCCAGAGGAAGGCTCAATTCTTTGTCACGTCGATCAACTGCCCTGCAGAATAGAGCGGCTGCAGGGCTGGAAGCAGGGATAGAACAGAATCCAGTGAAAAGTGCTCCGGGAAATAAATAGGGTGTGGGGCGGCGAAAACCTTTATCATATCCGATGCCCGTTCACGTCCACTTGGCAGGTCAAGAATCGCCATGTTTTCGGCTGCGGAATGGGCCAGAACCTTCTCAGTGTGATCAAAGTAGGACAAACCGGTGATGGAACCGTCATCACCCAGATCCATAACAACATAATAATAGTCCACATCAGAAGAATTTTCAATCCTGACCCTGACCACCTCAGCCTCCTTGAACAGATGGGGCATCCTTTCTCCGGGCTCCTGTGCGCTCGCCGGGCTCGGTTTGCTCGCCGAAACGGCTAGCTTTAGGAAAGGTGAGGGGCTGTTTAAATAGAACATCTTAAACCAAGAATCCCATTGGCGATCTACTTTCTTGCTGTTTGCCAACCTGTCCTGAATGGTTACGGCGATCGCATCCAGTCTGTCTCTGCGATCCTGTTTCTCGAGACGGAAAACCTGCATGACCAGGGCAGCCGCTGCGGCGTTGGCGACCGATGCGTCGACATCATTCAGACAAGCGACCACTGCATCGACAGCCCGATCGTCATCCCACGCACCCAAGATGGTGGCGATTTGGGATCGCACAACGCTGCTGGGATCCTGTCCATGTTGCAGTAAAGATACCAACGCCGACGGAGTGGCCAATGCCCCGAGCACAATCGCAGTACCCTGACGGACAAGAAAATTATCATCCTGCAGTCCCGTGCTGATCAGGCCGAAGGACCGCTCATCCCGGAACTGTGATAATCCCGCAATTGCGGCCTGCCGGACAGCATATTCATCATCAGCCAATCTTCTTATCAGATGCGGAATCGCTTCAGTATTTTGCAGCTCTGCCAATTTGCGAATCGCCTCGATGCGCATATTGGGTGAGGACGAATTCAGGGCCTCTACCAGGACATTTTTCTTCGGCGCCGATTTAATTTTCTCGAGCGCCTCCCCGGCGGCGGCGCGCACATACATGTTGTCATCATTCAAACGCGAGATCAGAGGATCGATTGCTTTGGCATCTCCGATTTGCCCCAGCGCAATGACCGCCGCGCGGCGCACCTCTGCATCCTGGTCGCTCAGAAGCTGGATGAGTTTCTTGGCAGCTTTGCCGCTTTGCAGATTTCCCAACGATTCCGCCGCTGATCGCCTGATATCACGGCTGTCATCATCAAGCCCTTTGATAAGCTGGTCTTCAGCAGTTTTTGCTCCGATCTGTCCCAGTGCGATGGCCGCTGCGGCACGAACGCTACGGGACACATCCTTTTGTAATGCCCTTAACAAGATTTCTTCTACGATAGCACGGTACTCCTCCTTGAACAATTGCCCGAGTTTGAAGGCGATATTCTGCCGGATGCGCTCATCCCGTTCCCGCTTAAACTGCTCGATCATCGGCGGGATAGCAATTTGGTAGTTGATGAGACTAAATGTATTGATGACCTCGTTGCGTATATCAGGAGCGGGATCACGCAGCAACTGGAACAGAATTTCTTCCTTCTGTGCATTTTCAAGTTGGGCAAAGGGAAACAATTCCAGGGCGGTCAACCGGACAGCTGCGTTTTGATCGGATCGGATGATTTCGAGAATGTGCGGATATGAATTCGCGTCCCCCAGGCTGAGCAGCGTGCGGATGACCAGGATTCTGATATCCGGATTTTCATCGCCGAGCGTGTTCCGTATGACCTCGAGGGCATCGCGATCGGGTACGGCGGCTAGGGCTCTGATGCAGGACTCCTTGATCTTAACGGAATTGGAGGTTTGCAGGAGGCGGGTGATGATATCCATGGAAGCTCCGTCCCTGAGCTGCCCCAACGCTTGGATACTCCGGGAGCGCAGCGATTCGTCGGCTTTGACATCCCGCGCGAGCGGCTGGAGAATCTCCCGGAGTTGTGCAACTGACGCTCTTTTCGAGTCTTCAGGCATCCTCTGCCAGGAGGTCAACAGTTCATCTATGGCGCGTAAGCGATTTTGGCTGCCATTCGCCGGATCGGTTATCTGTTGAATGAGATCCGGATTTAATTCGGAAATCTCGGCGGCAAAGCGGAATTCCATTGATGGATCAACATAAGGCATATACAAGGGGAAAGAGGCCTGTGGCTGCTGCCGGCGCAAATAGGAAACCAGATTGGAGATCTTAATGCAGCCGCTTGCATCGGCAGCTTCTCCCCTGATGGCCGCCAGAAAAGTCGAACCTGGATTTTTCTCAAGCTCTCTGTTGGCGCATAGACTCAACATGGGAAAGGGAATCCTGCCCGGCCCTCTCGCAATAATCTGCCTGATATCGGTCGAGAACCACCTCGTTGTTAATTCAAAGCATCCAGCAAAAACTGCAAAGGATGAGCGCGCCCGGATGGAAGAGAACACTTTTTCGATCTGTGAAAAGGGAATGCCGCCTCGATCTGAACCGGATGTCACCAGAACCGGTTCCTTAAAATATGGGCTGACCGGTAGGGCAAAATAGGCATAAAAAGTATCGTGAGAATTGATCTCGTCGATCAGGCGGAAAAACGTGGTGTTGATGGTTCTGCTATCTGCATTTTCATCATATAGTTCAATCAAGTGCTCAGCATCATAACCATAACGGGATCGCAGAACCGCCGCGATCTCCCGTGCAATCCCGACGCTGTTCCCGGCAGATGAACCCGGCGCATCGACCGCAATGATCAGCGCCCATTTGGCCGGCCTCACCAACGTCATTTTTTGATTGGCAATGAGACTAGAATAGGCGGAATCGCCGATGGACAGGACAGTGAGTAAAAAAAACAGCAATAAGGTCCGTCTATTGGTAACAGTGGGGTTATTCATATCTGCACCTTTTTGTTAGGTCTATTAAGATCAGCAATATCTTCGGGAAAAGTTACATAGCTTATTGTATCGCCTTGCAGGCTTCGTTAAGATCGCCTGCCCTGAATTCCTCCGGCCGCTCCTCGTTCTCCATATCCGCCTGGATATTTTCAAAAAGTCTTTTACTTTGTTCGTCCATCGCGGTATTCGAGGCCACGCTTTCTTTCCACATCACCAATATGCTTCTGCAATTAAGCTTGCTGGCATGTTCGACCCATCCGCGCTGGTACCAGCGGTTCAACTTTTCAATGTAACGGTTGTATTTCGCCTCGACCTCCGTCACATTGATGGGGAGATTATTGACGAGAATCCATTTGGTCAAATCAATGCCTTCTGTAGCCTCGGTGATATCCTGGACCAGACTGGGCGAGATTTGCCGGGCGAATTTCGGGACACTATCCGCTAAATAGGCCTTGAATTCATCTATCGAGAGTTGTGCGTCATTGTTGCTGTCCGCGACGCGGGATTTAAAAGCCTGCAGGATTGCATAGGTAAAAACACCATGCTTGAATATATCAGATTCCATGGCTTCAGCCCTGGAGGCTGCGATGGCTACCATCCCTTGCGCACCGCTTTGGATTTGGCTCTTGATCTCAGCCAGGGGAATGACATTGCGCGAGATGGCCAGATCGGACGCTGCACTTCTACTTCCTCCTGGAGCACCTGTTCCTGCGGCACGATTGGAGGCTTCACTGGAGAGGGCGGAGGGGACAAGCCGCACCAGATCGCCGCCGAAGCAATTGTCGAGCAGGATCAGCTTGCGCTTGGCCCTGATATCACGCAGATAATCAAGTAAATGCTCGAAACGAATCCCGTCCGCGTCCAGACAGTGGAGCTGGGCATCATAGGTGAGCCAATAGGTTTTGTTATTGAAGATCTGATTGCGGATGCCGTGGCCGGAGAAGAAAAGCAGAAAAATATCATCCTCGGTCAACATAAAGGCATGTCGATTCAGCTCAGTGACGATATCCTCCCGCTTTGCATCATCATTACGCAGGCAGACCACATGGAAGCCGTTCTCCCGCAACACCGTAGCGAGTGAATCAACATCGCTGACCGCGAAATGAAGCTGCTGGATGCCTTGGGCTGTATTGCGATAATTGTCCACGCCGATAAGCAGTGCATACTTTTGGGAGACAAGCTGGCTGGAGGCGGTCGCGGGCGGCATGAAGACAACTGCAATAGCCGTCAATAATAGGGCTAATTGCTTGATAAAAATCATTATACGAGCCTCCTCTTACAAAAAACGGTTGTATCTGCTGTGATGGAAATAATGTATTGTTGTATCATTATTGATCCTGTTGAAAAGGAGTAAACACACTTTTTATCAAAGCGGATGATCAAAATATGAGTGGTCCAATTAATAGCTTGGCACTCCGAACACGCTGAATCCCGCCCATAGCGCTGGCTGGCCCGGATTCGCATTGCGAGCGTGTTGTACTGCTTGCTGCAGCGCAAGATCCACCGGAAACTTTTTAGTGAGTGTGATAAAGTCCGTCATCAGGTGCCTGGTTGAAAGATCATCGATACTCCACAAACTCATGATGACCTGGGATGCGCCAGCATGAATAAAAGCCCTGGCCAGGCCGATCGTTCCTGCGCCGAAGTTTTTACCAAGTCCGGTCTGACAGGCACTCAACACAACCAGTGGGTGCGACCTGAGCTGCAAACGGGAGATATCCCGGGCAGACAAGTGGCCATCGCTGAACAGAACGAAGCTGCTGTCATTTGCATCTATTGCATCAGCAATGCCATGGGTTGCCAGATAAATGAGACCGGTTTGCGGTTTTTTCTGTAACTGCTTTTGAAAATTAGCCAGACTTGCGGCCTCGCCCGTATCGGCAACAGCCGCAAGCAACTCCGCGACTTCTCTGGCTTCAGCGCGAGCCCCAGGCAAGGCGGGAAAAATCCAGCGGGCATCATCATACCCCTTCGGATCCCCAAAGATAATCGGAGTTCTGAAGGTGTAGTCACTCTTTCTAGGTAACTCCTTAAAGGCATAAAAACCAGGGGCCACGACAATGGAAATATGGTCAACAAGATTCAGCTCACCGATTTGTAGCAAATAGAAGGGGATGGTACCTAAATTTGAGCTGGGGACAATTACCAACGTATTGATCTTTTTTTGGCGGATAGCTTCTGATATCTGGGGAGGGAACATCACCGCGCTTACTTTTGTGATCATCTTTGGAAGTGATGGTTGTGGATCTTCAAAGGACTCCAGGGGCGCTGCATCCCTCAGCCTCGGAATATTACTCTGGTTGGCCACGCTGATCCGTAAAGCTTTTTGCAGGTCCGGGACCAAAGCATTAAAAGCATACGGATCGATCAAGGTGGCCTCCGAAGCGAATACCTCCTCGCCTTGCATGAGCCAGGCACAAAAGCGACCCTTGTTCTCATTGTAGGCGTAAAAAAGGAGGGCGGGATTACGTTTACCAAGTAATGTGAGATAGTGCAGGGTTTCTTTTTTTGAAGTGGGATCGAATGATGAAGGCAGCTTGCCTTGATCGTAGAAGATTTTGATGAATTTTTGACTCATCCTGAAATTGTGCTCTTCATGAGCACCGATGGACTGGACGAGTTCTGCCTCACTGGCGCAATCACAGGTGCTGAAAAATTGCGAATACCCAGGAAGTATCAAGCAAAATAGCAAGAAGAAACCAATGGAGGAGAGCATTCGATCACAAGCTATTTTCAGATGATGCATGATAACCACCTCTGGTTGAAGGATTGCCGGTAATGAGATATTACATTGGACTGGTGCAATTGTATCATAAGCCTAAAAAGCCAAACAACCGCTGGGGATAAAAACTCAGGCCGAAAGCAACATGGCCTTTCTGATATACTTCGTCGAATTTCTTCTTCGCATCTTCTATGGTTGCAACGTCGTCCAGGGAAACGGACTGGCTCAATTTCGGTCCTCTTCGCCAATAATAAAGTAGGTCGAGCTGCAGCTCTTTTTGTATCCGGTAGCCGAGACCAAGATAAATCCTGTCCAAAGGATTCTGGGAAACGCCCAATCCAGCTTGCAGCATCAATTTTTGCAGACTGAGAAATTTATGCTGTTGAAAGCGATCGATATCCCGCCCGCCCAGATGGAAATTCAGCAGGGCGTAGAGGTGCTGATCCAGCTCTTTATCGCCCGATTCACTCATTGCAAGCTGGTTGCCAGCGATCTTGAAATTCGATTTCTTGACATATCCTGCCGCTATCCCGACACTCATATGCACAAGACTTTTTTCGTGGACGATATAACTGGTGCTGAATACATCACTTGTTTCAATGACCTGCGTGACAGGCGCACCAATGTCGACCGGCTGCAGTACATTTCTCTTAATCGACAGATTAATCCGGGAGGGCGAGGAGATGTCACTTAGTCTTTTCATACCATAAAAGAACAGGGTGGGTTCGGGTTTCTGCTCCTCGCCTCTGCGTCGCGCCTCCAGTACGGTTTTAAATTGACCAAAGGTTAATTCAAACTCGGATTGTAGCAACTCGACAGACAACGTAATATCATAGGTTTCCCAGGGATTGTCCTCCAACCAGATGGCATAGAGGGAGTCAATGGCGTAGAGGTAATCGGAGGGAGCATGATTTTCTTCATGGATAAGGAAAGGAAGATTGACCCCGCCCGCTCCGATAAAGATAAGATAACCATTCTTTTCAAGGTCAATCTTGCCGGCCTCAGGATCTTGACAGAAAATGGCCTCGAGTATGGCTTTGCAGTCCCTTGCCTGAATCGCACTTTCGATCACGCCATTATAGGACTTTAACACCCGGTGTTCATAATCGAGGAAACGGTTCTGATTACGCAGAAAAATAAGCTGTTGACGCACCTCTGCCGGATTGAAATCATGGAGGCTGTGTATATTTTTCTCGAGCACCTGAACCGATCCCAGAAGGGTATCGAGTTTGGTCAGGCGGTGCTCGAGCATACTTGAAAGCAGGGTCAATCTCTGATTCAAAACGGTCATATACTCTTCAAGACTTGCCAGCGGATCATCTATCTTGGTCAGACTCTTTTCGATGCCTGCGAGAGAATTTTTAATCCCCTTGAAGATAGACGGTTCCCACTTCGTACCTGAAAGCGCTTGCCGGAGCTTCCCAACGGCGGCGGAGGCATCGATTGTCATGGCCGGATCCAATGGCTGCTTCAGCAATAAGTTGATGAGTGCGGTCACGATACTTTTCATCATCGGATGTTGCAGCATTTTGGTATTGAGAAGATCGATCGACGAGTTCAACTCCCCGGTGAGACGGCCGAGCTCCTCGCCACCTCCATCCGGGAACTGCCATGAACTCGACTCCATTTGTTTTTTTAAGTCTTCACCCAGATTTTGCCAGTAGGCTTGCGAATAGGTCAGAGTATCCTTCTCTGAATAACCTGTCCATTGCTGATAGATGAGTTGGACCAGCAACAGCCTCTGTCGCAGATTCGCGCGATAGAGATGCAGATGATCGAATACGTTTTGAAAATCCTTCATGAAAGCTATTCTTTGGGCCTCGAGCTCGGCCATCTGTGTCCGGGTCGCAATCAGATCGTCTGCTAAGGATTTCTTTGTCTTCCCGCTTTCTGCTAATAATGTATCTCTTTCTGTAGTAGAAGCGGATTCCTTTTCCTCACGCGCTCCTGCTGCAGTACCTGAAATGATCCATATCAGAGTGATTGCCAGGGCAATACAGGAGCGGAGTTTGTCCATGATCTGGCCTCGAGGATTTTTATAATTCTCTTCCATGGGTAACGCCGTCTATTGCTAAAGTCCCGTAGCCTATGCTGTAAGGTACCCTGTCCATGGCGCCATTCTGCCAGTAAAAAATTAAAAAGTCATCCCCAATCTGATATCGCCCGCAATAGTAATTCCACCCGTACTGTCCCAGTGCGATAACATAAGGTGCTTTTTTGCAAAAGGTACCATAATAAGAGAATTGCCAACCTGTTTCGCCGGTGATCCATGCACCCAGCAAAGCCCTTTTTCGGGCATCAAATGCCTGTTGTCTTTCGTATTCCCTTTTGGCATGGTGTAATTTTTCCAAATATCCTTCGATGATGGCCTTGGTGAAGCCCTCAACACTGCCTGCGGACGCGAGTAATTAAAGGGATCGGTTGAGAAGCGATTCAGCGTCATCGAATTTACCCAGCCCCTGGTAACAGAAAGCAAGATTCTTATAGTAGTGGCATAATTCAGGGTTTTCGGTCCCCAATTTCTGCTCCTTCATGTACAGAGTCCTGGAAAAGAGTGGAGCAGCTTTCATGTAATTTCTTTGTTTATAATAGAGCACCGCTAATCTGCTGAGGTCGTCTGCGAGAACACCTTGGTTATTACCCGGAGACTTCTCTCTGATGGCGATCAACTTTTCCAAGGTATTGCATTCTGAAGTGATATCTGATTGCATGGAATAAAAAGTTGCCAGCGTGCGAAGGATGTTGATTAAGTCCTGATTATCAGCGCCAAGGATTTTTTCCTGAATATAAAGGCTCTTTTTCAAATAGGTTTCAGCTTTTTCATTTTGCCTGTCATAAAAATTGATCAGACCTAAAAAATAATAGTCATATGCAACATCCATGATGTTATCACCCGATGCTTGTCTTTTAATCTCAATACTTCTTTCAAATTGGGGTTTGGCTTCGGGATATTTTTTTCCGGTTAAAATAGAGACAGGCAAGGGTCTCAAAATTTGAAGCGATCACTGGATGTAAAGCAGGGTAGATCTGCATGTTGGTAGAGACAATTTTTTTTAAGAATTGTTCGGCCTTTTCAAAATCATCATCCTTTTCATACGCTTTCCCCGCCCCATAGAGCTGTTCAACGTAAATAAGCAACTGCTTTCTTGAGCATTTCTCCTCCGTCGCTACAGCGAGTGCAAATTGTTCAGCTGCTTCAGCATACTGCCCCTGCTCAAAATATGCTTCAGCACGAGAATTACAGGAATTTGCCATGGTGTACATCGGTAGATCGGCTTTGAACTCTTTTCTCATCCATAAAAGCTGTTCGTTGCATTCCGCCATGCACCAACCGTTTTTATTAAATAGAATAAAATCGCTCGCGGGGCCTGTTTTTAATTTCTCGTCCGAGGTTATCAATGTCAAAGCTTTTTCATAATACTCTCTTGCCTTCGCCGGTTCATTATGGAACAAGTGAATATGACCCAAATTCAAGTTGGCTGCCATGCTTTCTGGTAGTATCTGACAAGCTTTCTCTGTCGGCTTTCTGGCGTCAGAGAACTTTCCTTGCACAAATGAGTACCAACCCAAACTTAGAAATGCATCGCCATAATCCGGCACCAGACGGTTTACTTTACGTAAATCAGTGACCGCTAGATCATAGTTTTTCAAAGCGCCGTTGGATTAGGCTCTGAGATGTAGGGCATCCGCATATTCAGACTCGATTTCGATAGCCTGACTGCAGTAATCGATGGCACATTGATAAATGTTTTTATCATAACACTCTACTGCTTGTTTGTAGAGGAATTCAGCTTCCGGAGGGATCGTTTTTTCATCAGGTATCCAACCGGCTGCGGCCAGGCTGATCCCCAGAATGAGGGAAAGAGATATTATCACCCTTTTCATCGTTTTGCCTCTTGGGATCACGAATTGAGTACGTTTAATTGGACGCTTTTGGCTTGATCACAAATGCCGCCATGGCTGTTGTCCACTCATCGATGGGAGAGGCGTCGATCACCGAAGTGTCACGCGTTCCACCATAGGCGAGATTGAGAAGCCTACCCAAAGGACTTTCTATGCCTGACGGGGCCGCCTGACCTCTACCGACGGCCCGATACCCTTCCTGTTCCAGCACAGAAAAATCCGCTGGATTGTTAGTCGCGATTAATTTAATGGCATTTAGGCCTTCAGGCAAGCTGATTTGCATGGCGTAGCTTGAAACAGAATCTCCCGGCGCCAGAGGTCTGTCCTTCGCGCCCCTGCCCGGGAAAAGATAGGTGATCTTGCCGCTTGAGCCCAGATCCAATAAATAGCAATAGACTTCCCGATCGCCATTATTTTTAAAGGTCACGGTAAAAATATCCTGATCGTGAAAAACCATGGTACCACCGGCGGTCTCTTCAATGGGCATAGGCCCGACAGGTCGTTTTTGCTGTGAATCGTAGCTCGCCCAGCGATGGAGCGATAAGGAGACTTTCAGATCAGCTCGGTTTTCCAGATCAAAGAGATTCCGCCAGCGCGCGATTTTTGTCAACTGCGGCAGCAAATGCATTGCAAGGTCTAAGGTGTCTCGCGCAAATGCTTTGATATCACGTTGATCCTGGCCTTTAAGCAAAAGTATCTTACGGTCAGGACTTAGGGTTAATTTGACTGCATAGTCTTCATTCCCACTGACGATTTTCACGAGATCTTCCTGTTTTCTGTACTCTTCGAGCGCGCGTTTGACTTCACCAAAAAAAGCGGGATCCTGTTTGAGTTCCAGAAGGATTGGCAGCTGCATGTCGCCATAGTGATGGAATCTCTCAAATGCTGAGGCGTGGAGAGGTAAATCAATGCCAGGATCTCTCGGGTCAGCCCATGCGGTAAAAGCCTCCACGTCCGAAGACACTGTGACATCCCCAAGATATCGTGAACTGTCCGCTTTATTTTTCGTGCCCGGTTTGAAGATTGCATAAACCGACCCTGGCGTTACCCGATGGGCGGAGCCGCCGCTCAGCTGGATGCGATTCAGCGACCTTTTATTTATAGTGAGATATTGATCAACTTTGCCCAATTCGCCAAAAACCTGGGCATCTCTACGCCCGCCCTCAATCTGCGGATGCTGGTCGGGGAGTTTTAGTAAAACCTTTGCTGCGACCTGATACATCACTTCGCGGTAGGTCTTGGACTCAGGGGTGCTGAGGGCTTCATACAGAGCTTTTGTAAGAGCGCCATTACTGCCAATTTCCCAGGATAGTTCGTTATCAGCGCTGCCGGAGATCAACACATAGTTGGGATTGGGAGGAAGAAAGCCGGAGGGACCTTTGGGAATTTCCGTCCTAGAGCCTCTGGCGTGCGGCAGATCCAGTTTCAGGGTATCAGCGAATCGTGCCCGCGCATCGAACAGATCGAAACCGCCGCGTGTTCCGGAACCGGAATGGCAGCAATCCAGGATAACCGTTACGTTTTTGCACTTTTTGGTCAGAACTTCAATCCAGGCGCCCAAAATTTCGTCGACAATATACAGCGCCTGGTCTCTTTGATTGCCGCCGTCATAGGGAACGATCGCTTCATCATACCCATCCATCTCATCGTTGTTCAGATCGGTCATTTTAGCGCCGTGACCGCTGTAATAAAATAGAACCTGCTTTTTCGGACTGGCTTGTGCGATCAGGAAATTATTAAAAGATGTCTCGATATTTTCCCTGGTAGCTTCTGAATTGAGAAGCGTTTTTATATTGTCTTCTTTAAAACCAAATTGTTCGATTAGAAGTTTTTTCATGAGGAGTACATCATTGATGCAGCCTTTAAGTTGCCGGTTCTGCGGCATGTTGGGATAACTATTGATGCCGATGAGCAAGGCGATATTCGCAGCCGATTTTTCAACCGGTATTCGTTCTGTGATCTGATTTGAGTTCCGAGTATCCTCTCGTCCTGGGTGCATAGCCGTCAAATGGCACGAAAATGAAAGGATCAAGACCGAGGAAAGCGCTTTAAGAGATTTCATGGTCTGGCCTCCTAATGTAAAGATGAATGTTTTCCATTAGAGCTTTGCACGAATGGTAGGTCGTTTCCATGTCATCATTAAGGCGTACTCATGCTCGGTAACTATTAAAACCATTTTCATTCTTTCTCTGCATCCATTTCCAATTTCAGGTTGGAGTCCCCATAGTAGACATAGGACAAATAGGTTGGGTCGCCAGTTTCAAAAAACCTGCGCCGTGTCTTTTGTAAGATTTCAGTTACTTTGATTGGCCCCTTCTGCAGGCCATGAGATAGGTTCGTATAAAAATCAATAGCAAATTCTGCTGCTCCTTGGTCGCTTATTGGCCATAATCCCCCGATATACCCACTTGCCCCCGCCTCCAGCAGCATTGGTGCCCATCCTTCAACAAAATTGGCAATCTGGTTAGATTGCCCAACTTCACAGGCATTGAAAAAGACAAGAGGATGCTGTCCTATATTTATTTTTGGTAAGAATCCTTGCATGATCCGTACACTTAAACTTCCATGTTCGAGAACTATCTGATATTCATAATGTCCAAATTGAGATGGAATGACTTGACCGTGTCCACAAAAATGAATTATGCCCTGAGGCGGTAAGCTAAAAAGTGCTTTTACACTAGCATAATCGCCTGGAAATCGGATGAAATTTTTAAAAGACTGAAGTACTTTAATTTCGTTTTCTTGATTTTTTAAAAATAGTTGATCGCGATAATTCGGTGCGACAACTGCGAGCGCCTTCCAAAGTAAAACGGATGGAGGCTTGTCATCGACCTCGTCACTCTTGTCTACAGGCCAAAGCCCAACATTAAAGTCCATTCCTAAAAAATCTCTCTCCTCAGTACCACGATAAGGCCTCATCAATGCCCATGGAATTAGTGGATCATTTGAATAGAACTGAATCGATTGAAAGTCATTACCAAGTTTATCAACCAGTTTCCAAAAGATAGCCTTCAAGTTCGGTGGTGCATACCTTTTATAAAGCTCTCGGCCGAATGATCGACAAAGGGAGAGAGTTTGGTCTTTTTCAACGTTAGCAATGGCCTCAGACGGTACAACGGGCGAGACATCCCTTCTTTCATATTGCACAAATTGGTGATAGTATGACTGCACAAAATCGGACAAGCCGTCTGGTTTGGCGTATTCCTCGGAGCTAAAATTAAAAAATTTACTATGGATGTTGACCATTATTACGTCCTTGTTCTGGATATACTCCACGGTGAGATCTGGATTTTCTTGATGACCATGGATCGTAGCCCGCCTAGCTTGAGTAACCAGGCTCTTAATATCTGAGCTCGATCGGGAGAGGAGTGCCTGGAGAGCGAGTGTACTATCTGGCTTCTTTTTCATATTCTTATTTTCTATAACGATTTCACGAACACTACGGGCGAGAAAGCCGTCTTCATTCCAAAAGGAGACATAGATTTTTGTTATTTTCCTTTGCTCCAGGATTGGGTTAGCACAAAGATAAAAAATCGCCGGCTGTGAATCGCCTTTAAGTGGCAGGATGAAGGTCGAAATATTTGATCCTTTATAGATCGAAAAGTCCGGGGCATTTATCACCGCCGTAATCTTCCAGGATTCGCGGCGCAGTAAACTCAAACCTATTTGCCCTCTGTTGTTCGTATCACCTAAAATGATCTGGACTTCTTTAGTGAGCAATCTTTCCGTCAAGGATATAAGCAATGCGAACGAATCACTCGCCGCTACCGCTGCAGGGCATTCTATTGTTGGATATCGATAGAGCAATATTCTATCTGCTCTGTTCTCCTTTTGGGATGTAGTATCGTGACTGAGGGAATCAGGCTCTAAACCTAACAAACGCAGGATCTCGCGTTCGTCTGCTGCTATCTTATCAGATCCGTTTGAATCATTGGCTGCAATCCTCTTTGTTGGCTCTCGTTCATACAAATAGTCATCATCCTCCCACGGTTTCTTACTGCCTCTCTCAACATGACCAGAAGAATCAAGTAATTCATCTCGATTTGCATATTCACTTATCATTTCTTGCCAGCGCCGGTCGATTCTTTTTACGGAATCAAGAATAGCCTCCTGAGTTAATACCCTATATCGGTTGATAACTTCTTGGGAATCCAGCAGAGCTTTTTGTCTGGCATTTAGTACTACGGTTTCCTGATAAATGCCGTTAACTTTCCGCTCAAATTGTGTTAATAAAATAATAAGCCCGATAATAGCGGTGAAAAGCGCTATGATCAAATAGATCTTTAATGATAACCATATATTCTTTTGTATTAAATTCATTTTTAAGTATCTCTTTTTCGGTCTAAGAGTTATGTCCGCCGACTATTTCTAGCCACAAATCTTGAATTCAACTCAAAGAACGACCTATTTTTCCGGCAATACGAGATAAATTAAACTTCTCAATTTCTTATCCCGCCAAGATGCTGTCAATTCGCCCCTACCAATTGGAATGCCGCCCAATATCGCGGCGCCTCGAAACCGGACGTTTTGCGCACATCATTCTGGGCGCGGCGCAAGGCTTCGGATTTGCTTGGATTATCGGTATCGTCGATCAAGTGCTGATAAAATCTTTTCATCAATAAAAGCGTGGCGGGGTCTGAGACATTCCATAGACTGACAAGCACGCCTCGGCTACCTTTGGCGAGAAATGCCCGCTGCAAGCCGATGGTTCCTTCCGATTCCTGAATATTGCCGAGCCCAGTCTGGCATGCACTGAGTACGACCAGCTCCGCCGATAGGGCCGGAAGCTGGTCGAGGACCTCGCCAACGGTTAGCAGGCCATCGTTACTGTGATCGGGCGCCAGTGCGATGAATGAATCACGCGCTCTCGTCTCTGCAGCATAGGCATATCCATGGGTGGCAAAATGAAGTAGACTGGCTCCACCTGCCTGCCTTTTCAGTTCGGTCTCGCTTGCAGCTGTCCCGGTATGGAAAGGCACACCTGCATAGCTGGCCAGCCATTGTCCCTCCTGCTGGGCGCCTTGCAACGGGGTTAGCTGGACTTTCCTGCCATCGCTGCCCAGCACCTGTGGCATCGCGGGATTGCCGATGACATACGCCTTTTGCAGAATCGATTTTCTGGCTAGTCGGCCATCGGATCCGGGCCGCTTCCCGGCTTCTGCGAGTACCTGTAGCGAGGGCGCATAACGCAGGGCGTAGTGTTGGCCGAGAGTTACTTCGGAGTCACCTAGGGGCAGTGCCGCAAAGGGTACCAGGTCAAGCGCGCCATGTGCAATAACGATGATTTCACCGGAAGCCGGGAGGGCAACGCGGACCTCGGTGGGCAGAAGAATCGCCGATAAGTTATGGAGATATGCCTTTTCTGAATCCTTTGATTCGCTGGAATTTGCACCCTGGGCAAGGATTGCCAAACTGGTGGCATCAGCTTGCTCGAGGGGGATGACATCGCGATCATTGATGCCGCCGGCAATCCGCTTGACCGTCCTCGTATTAGCGACTCCCATTGCGAACCGCATAGCAGCTACCAACTCGCCAAGGGACTGGCGGGCATTTTGCGCCAGAGCGCCTTCACGGATCGTTGCGCTCTCTCGCTGAGCCAGTCTGGCAAGTGATTCAGACGCCAATCCTTTGCGATAAAGCTCTACCCCGCCTCGCGGAGGAATAATCCATACAAGCAGGGTGTCCGCCGTGAGCATATAGTTCAGGATAGTAGTGTTGGGTTCCCGGTCTTCCACCAGGGAGGATCCCAGTTGATAAAGAGAGGTTTGAGCTTTGATCACACTCGACGTGCGCTGCATCAAGCTGAGCATCGCCTGGGTACGTCCTTGCTCGGATGCAGCTAGGGCTGATAGAATCGCTTTTTGTTCTCCTGATTCTTTGGCCAGGGCAAGGCAGGCGAGCACCCATTCGCCATAAAGCTTGATGTCCTGTTCTGCCATGCTTACACGATCCGGATCTTCACCTGCACGAGTAACAATCCTCGAACTCGCCTCTGCTGCCGACTGATAATAGCGAAGCGCTTTGTTCAAATCCATAGGATGGCAGCAGCGGTGCCAGGTACGAGCGATTCCGGTAAGTGTTGTCCTCATCCCCCGCACATCTTCGATATGCCTCTGCATAGTCAGTGCGGAATCGTAATAGGCTAAGGCTTCGGCTGGCCTGGATTTTTCCACATAATAATCCCCGGTATAGCAAAGCGCCATGGCTTCTTCCTGCCGACTTCCAGCCTTTTTTGCCAGGAGGCGTACCGCAATCAGGGCGGATAGATTGGGATCTTTCAACTGCATCGCCGTTGTGAATCGGGTCAAGTCCTGTTGTGAACACTCCTTGCCGAACAAGTTCTCTCTGGTCGTTATATTTTCATCGGATTGGAGGATTTTCGCGAGATCATCAAATCCCTCATCACTGGCTTTGAGATATTTTTCGATGATCGCGCGCCCTTCCTCTGTTTTCCCTTCTCTGATGAGCTTGTTGCCAATCCCCAACCAGACACCCTGGAGTTCCAGTTTGGATGCCGTGAGACCTAACTGGTCGCCTGTTTGTATGAAGAGGGTACAAGCCTGGTTCAGATAATCAACAGCTATCTCCAGTCGGCCAATTGCGTGATAGATGCGGCCAATGCTGTCGAGGGTGCTGGCTTCACTTTTACGGTTCCCCAACTGGTGATATTTTTCTGCGGCCTGTTTCAGATAAAACAATGCAGAATCGGACTGACTCGTCTGCCGATGTATTTCACCAACGCGGCGATATGCCTCTACCTCTTGTTCGGGGTATGGATTGCTGGAGAAAGCTGCCAGGCATTTTTTCAGGTGCAGCGTTTCATTTTTTTGATCTTTAAAATCCTGGTAGACGATGCTGATATTGTATAACACCAGGCCTTCATTATCAGACCGCCCGATTCTGTGGTAAAGGGCGGCACTCTGATTCCAGCAGTCCAGGGCTTTGAGTTTGTCCTGATGCGTTGCCTGGTTATAACAGGCCACTCCTTGATCGAAAAGGGATTTGGCGCGTTCTTTGAGAGCTTGTTTTTCGCTTTCCATGAGCTGCTGGCTGAAGAGCAGGCGGGAGGGGAGGAGGAGTATGATACCGATCAGCAGGATGATCTCTCGCGGCCAAACAAATTGTTGTTTTGCAGGACCTTTCATGCTACCACCGGCACTTAAGTTGTTCAGGAGAAATAGAGTTCAGTAATCGGGAAAGTTTGACAATGAATGTGCCAATATTGCGATATCATTTTTATCACCATGAGAGAGATTACTCAAAATAGACTAAAGGTGCATCCTCGCCAAGTGCAGGCGAAGCGCAGGAATACGCGGATTGATCTACCAGACGTTGTGCTATTCTGAAGCCTTTCGGGCTAGTTGGTTTTTTTGACAACAAACACACGGTCCGCTGTGGCCCACTCGCCGGGGGCGATATTGGCCATCTGGACATCACGCGTGGTGCCGGCAGCGGCCTGTTCCAGCAAGGCTTCAAGGGGATCGGCTGGAACCGACTTTGATCCTCTTTCGCCACCCGCGAGGGCTGGGAGATCGATGATGCGCAGGTTGACAGGTTTTTCCGTAACATAGGCTCTTAGAATATCCCTCACATGGGGCTGCCCCTCCGGCACGGTTGCCCTCATCTTCAAGGTCTTGACAGAATCCGGAGCAAGCAGCTCATTGGCCCCTTGGGTGAACGGGAAGATCACTTGAGCCAATCCTTTGTTGGTCAGATCCAGGAGCGAAAGATAGAGCCCGCGGCCAGATGTATTTTTTATTCTGCACTCAAAGATCTCACCGTCAAACATCACGGCATCCGAAGTATCCATATGCGCAAAAGGGTCCCTCGAGCTTCCTGCGGTGGTCACATTAATCGTGAAATCGATCATCTGAGGAGATGGATTGGTAATGGAGAGTATATTGTACCATTTGGCCCAATGGTTGACCTGGCTCACGATGGCAGCGACGGCATCCGGATCCGAAGTCTTGACCGGGGGTGAGACTTCAAGAGTATCGGGCCCCTCGGTGATGATCTTCCCGCGCGCTTCCCGCAGCAGGAGATGATACCCGTAGGGATCGGTCCGGGTTGAAATGTGGTTGTACTTGCCGAGCTCGGCCTGGACAGCCTGCAAGGTACTGGATGCAGACAGTCCGGAAAGTGCGACGACAAGTTTGCGATCAGCATAGTTATGTTCCCGCTCTACCGCCCGGGAGTATGGAGGAATATTCGCGCCCTGTACCAATTCACCCGCCGCCGCAAAGGGCGTGACGTCGCCCACCCGGGCTCGAGCGATCGGCGTTTCCGGCGGTTCGAACTTTTTTGTCCCTGGCACGTAAATATCAAATAGAGAGCCCTTTGTCATCCCCTGAACTTGACCAGCGGCAAAGATGACCATCTTTTTCCCCTGGGGTGAGACTTCAATGAAACACTGCGCCAGGCTGGATCGATCGCCGAAAACCAGGTCTTCACTCTTCTTGCCTTCGAGCTGTGGTTCCTGGCCGGGACAAGCACTCATCACAGCGCCTTTGACGCCCGGGAAGATGTCGCGCCAGGTCACACCATTCTGGGTGGACTCCCCTTTGGACAATTCCTGCGTTAGAAAATAAGTCAGAGCACCATGCTCGGTGTTGTTCTCGTCCAGGTACTCATAGGAACTCTGTTTCGATAGACAGCCGGCAAGCAACGTATAGGGGAGATCCTCCCGGCGCAAATCAGCTTTGCCGATCTCGGCGGCTCGTGCCCGGGCCCTGCTCGCCGTTTCCGGTGGGATTCGCATATCTGCGGGGATCTCGCGGATGCGTCCCGCGGCACGCGTCGCAGTGCCGGAATGGCAGGCATCGAAGATGAAGGTGATATACGGCGTTTTGGCGCATAATTGCTGGAGCAAGTCATTAATTTCATCATCGCTAATATCAAAAATGTCGCCCTGCCGGCTGTCGTAGGGCACGAGGGTCTCATCCAATTTGTCGGCTTCATCCCCCGAGGTATCTTTCATCTGCGATCCGTGTCCGCTGTAATGAAAAACGATAATGGTGTTCCCGTTGGCTTTGTTGATCAAGTGCTCCTGAAAAGCCTTGACTATGCCCGCATGTGTGGCTTGTTCATTGATGAGGGTCACGATATTCTCTTCAGGAAACTCAAATCTGCCTTTCAACAGGGTTTTCATGGCTTTAACATCGTTGATGCAGCCGGCCAGAGGGCTGATTCTGGCGTTGGGATGGTACGTATTGATGCCTACCAGCAGAGCGAGTTTGAGAGGAGATGTCGCCGCTGGCGGCTTTTGCGGGATACTCTCATCAACCTGCTTCGGCTTGCAGTGTGAGCCTGTTATGATGGGTGAAATCATCAGCAGACCGACCAGAACGCTCTTTATTACTGTCATGATTTTCTCCCCTAAATACAATGAAGAGGAAACAGATGCGAATACAGCAGATACCGATCAATACGCTTTTTACATACGCTTTTTATTGAAGTGTGCTATTTCCCTGGCAGGTTTGCGCCCACGGCTATTCCGAACGCTAAACCGGCCGGAAAGGCCAGCTTTTGCAGGATTTTCTCCCACAGGCTGCCACGGCGGATCTCGGATATTTTTTTGTACAGTTCGGCATTGTCGCTCAGGAGGGTGCCCATTTCATTCAATGCAGCAATACGCTTGTCTTTGATCTCCATAGCGAATTCGTATTGCGTCACCAACTGCTTGTGCAAATCCGCCTGGCTCCTGTAGCCAGCCAGGGCTTTTTCATAAGCTGGGATTAACTCTATCTTTTTTGCATAGTCTTGCGCCAATCTGTCCGAAAGCACCAGGCCAAGACGGCCTTCCCTGTCCTTTACTTGATAAAACTGTCCGGAGATTATGGAAAAACCGACCTCGTAAAGCGGAAAGGAGGTTGATTCCCCTACTTCGCGGGCTTGAGGCTGCGGGAATTCCCGGGCGATGCTTTCCATCATCTGACCGATGCTCTCGGGAGCGCCTGCGGTATCAGCGCGAAGAAACTTGATTTCCTCGATATTCTGATCAACCTGTCTGGCCAGATTCTCCAATAAAGACTGGGTCGTCTCGATGGGTTCACTGGTTTGGGCCAGGGTTGAAAGTGGATACAATACCACGGCCGCGGCTAACAGTACCCTGTGCGTTCTGGGCGATGATATCCACCGCCTGACTGAAACTAGTGATCTTGCCTTTAATCTCATCGATGTTTCCCTCCTCGGTTTTGATGCTCAGTTCGACATCACGCAACAGATTTTTCAGTTTTTCAATCTCTGCGAGGGTTTTGTTCTCCTCCTCGACCATCTGAGCCATTTCCGATTTCAGCTGGTTATAGCGCGTGTTATTTGCCGCAATCTGGCCTTGGAGATCCTTGATGATGCGTTCCTTGTCGCTGAAGAAATGCTCTTTAATGGCTGATGCCAACGAGAGCAAGGTTATGACGACCGCAATGGGGACGATATATTTTTTCAGTGCAAACATGACCCGGACTCCTTTCTTTTAGTTCGGCTAGTCATTACAAGTATGATCAAGACACAATAAGCATGATAAACGGCCTTGGTTTATCGGATGGCCTGTTGCCGCTCTATTTTACGCCCCGGTAAACCAGAGGATAATAGTCACGGAACCTGCCCCAGCTGCAAACCTGGAAAATGACCCGGCTTGCGCTGCCGGACGCTTCATAGACCATGGGCTCATTGGCCGGGCTGTAACCTGCAAAGAGCACGATATGGGAACCGGGTTTGACCAGTGCATCGCCGGGTTGCATCTCGGTGTACCAAATATATTTCGGACGCGGGGCGATCGAGCGGATGGTGCTGGTGGTATAACGGGGATTGTCCGTGTCGATGCCCCAGCAGCGCATCACGAAACCGGAACAATCAATGCCCGTGGTGCAATTTGTAATCCCCTCCTTGCTGTGCGAGCCGGCCGCCTGGCCTGCCGCCAGCTTGCGGTCGAATTCTTCAGGGCTATCAAAGCCGCCCCAGTCGTAGGCGATGCCGGTGATGGTATCACCCGGCTTGAATTTGCATTGATAGGTTGCCGCGGTGACACATTTGGCCTCCTGGTTGTTGGCGCCGCATGTCCAGGCATGCTCACTGTATTGCCTGGCGGTTTGGATGATTTGCTCACGGCTCCGTTCCGGCAAATGCGAATAATCTATTCCCTGGGCAAGCAGCAAGGTGGCCAGTAGAGCCAGGACGATCGTACTTTGTATGGAGTTCTTCATAGCATTTCTCTCCGGCTGGCGGATGAGACGGACCGACTAGAATGGCTTTGTATCCCACTCGCTGATCACGATTTCGTCCTGGTTGATCAACAGATGATAGACGGTACCTTCGACGATGCAAAATTCATCAAAGGGAGAAATGAAATTCCCGACAGGGATATCCTCTATTTGGCAGATCAGCCGGCCCTTTGCAGTGTATTTGCGGATGATCTGACGGATTTCGATTTCCGCACTGCCCCGGGTCGTTTCGAGCAGTACATATATTTTGCCGCGTTCTTCACGCCCCAGACATCTCAAGGCGATCATCGTGGCGTCGTCGCTGGCATAGTATATCGGAATGGCCGTGGCGCTCCGGGTTCCGGCTGCCGGCAGACGGATCTCGCCGAGATTCGGCTTGATGAAACCGACTTTGACGTCGCTGCTGGGCTCGCCGGCGCGGGCAGAGAGTGGATGGGGGTCCATGGTTCCCTTTTCACTGATCCTTGTCCATTCCCCGGTTATTGCGTTCTCCACAACGAGTACGCCGTATGTCGTGGAATATAGTCTTTTCATGGCGAATCCCGTCCGAATGTCGCGGAGGAAGGCGCCGGACGGGTCAAAAAAAGCTAATCTCAATTTCAGCGGATCAGCGATGACAATAGTACCATTATTCAGAACCGTAAAACTTTGCGGTCCCTCTGGCAGCTCATCTTCAGCCCCCGGCATGAAGCCGATGCGACCAGGATCATTGACTGCAGCAGATCGGTCGCCAGAGCCGCCGAGCATCTCAACAGGAATCGGTATAGACCGGGTGATGGGTACAATCTTGACCTCAGATGAGGAAGGCTTCTTGCACGCTTGACAAAGGATCAAGGCAAAGATGCATAAGACAAGGCAGGAACATTTGGACATATGGATTCCCCTTGGCGAGGTTGACTGCCTATTCTTTACGACACGAGTTTTAATGAGGTTTGGATGAAGAAGGTGCACCAGCGCGCTCCTGTACTGTTGAGCGAGGATAGTATGTAAGATATTGCAGAATCTGCATGCTGCTTGCAGCGCTGCTTTCCATGCTGACAAGAGCAGATTTTCGCCCGACACCTCGCGTGCGAACGCCACACACGAGACCACTCCGGGTAGGAAGGTATACAGCACCGTTTTAATTAAAGAATCGCTTAGTTTTATTGAGATCATAACATCTCCCCGCTGTTGCCCCTGCCTTCCTCGAGGCCTGCTGAGGCAGCAGGCCGATTGGATGCCAAATGCTGATGCTATGATTCTGAGTGGGTATCGCAGTTGAATAGCAGGTTAAACAGAACAGGGGGTACTCAGGAGGGGAAATCTTGAGGTAGATGCACGTTGTGCTGCCCAGAGGAAAGGTATTGGTGGTATTTCTGTCTCCCCGCATCCCGTCGTTGCCCAGCAATATACAACAATTGATCACATCTTACTGGTCACTCGCCGCAAAGCTCTTGAAAAAATAGGATCAGCCTAAAAACTCCTGCTAGTGAAAGATACTCCATGGATCGAGGCAAAGCAAGTATTTTTTAAAAGACTGTAAAGTTATACTGTTTAGAAATCGATGCATCCAAAATGGGTGAGTGTTGTGCTGTTTCTATGGAGTTCTTTCAAAGATATAATCACCTCCCTCATGGCCTGTTCCGTGCAAGGGAGCATACTGCGGAATCTGTGAAACCGGGCTGTTATATACGACAGGTTCTATCAACCTGCTGTACAGTTGCTGGCAGGTTAGGAACTTGTTAGTATTTTTATCCAGGGCCTGCACCAGGTATGTGATGAATACACTGACATCGGGCACTCTTTCTTTGCCTCCGCTTGTTAAAGCGTGCCGGCTTGGACGTTTTCTCAACTCCTTGATTGTTTTTTGGGCAGCCGGATCCGGCGTACGCATGGTCAGTGTACCGCTGAAACAGGCATCGGCGACGACGAGAATATGCCGGCACTTCATCTGCTTTATTATCTGTATTATAGCATAGTTAGGGAACCAGGTGCCCGGTTTTTCCTGTGCAGCATCACGCGGCCACCAATAACCTTCATCATCTTCGAAACAGCCATGGCCTGCAAAAAATATCAGTAAATTATCAGCTGCTGACAGTCTTTTTTTTAGACTCATCAATGAATCTATCATGGTCAGCCGATCCGGATCAGTGACCAGGTAAATATGCCTTTTATCGTATCCATAATGCTTGTATAAAACTAATGCCAGATTCCAGGCATCTTCTTTGGGATATTGAAGGCCGGCGACATTTTTGTCGTTATAGTCTTGAACAGCAAAAAGCAGGGCATAATTCTGGGGAGTAGTTTCCAATGAAGGCGGATGACTTGATGAGATCCCTTCTACATCTCTTGTCTTTACCCGTTTCTCGATGATTGCTTTAGCTGTTTTAATCACCTCTTTTTCAGGGAAATGATTCGCCAGGACTTCGATGATGTGCATCGCTTCAGTGTAATCCGATTTTTTCATATACGCAATGAAGGAAAAAAACAACTTGCGATAAGCTACTTCCCGTATTCCTTGGATGTCTTTGAGATATCGGCTGTGTTCAAAACTCTTCTCAATTTGATGAAACTTTTCTTCAACCGCGAGATAATCCAGTGCTGAAATGAAATCGTTGGACTTTTCTGCGACTCTTCCCAGATAAAAATAAGGCAAATAATCAATGAAGATGGTGCCATAGGGCCTGGCCTTGGCTTCTGATCGGGACTTTTCCAAAACGGCTTCAGAAAGAAAATGTGATGCATCAACCCATGCACCCTGATTGATCGATTTGAGCGCTTTTCGATAGTTCGAATACCAGTCTTGCGCCTGGGCGTGATTTATCAGAAGACAAAAGAGGAAAAAGGTCAGCACATTCTGCATGCTATTGCACCTATCAATATTTTTCCCTCCATGTCGCCGCATATCTGGTTTTCCTCTCTTGAATTCATTTATTGAAAAAATCCATCTTGTAATTCATGGAAAGATAAACTTGGGTGTATTCCATCTTTCGTTCCTTGTTATCGCTTATAAATGATGAACCGGTCTGATAAACGACAGCTGCATCAATGAATAGATTATTCATGCAACCGATGCCAACCCCCGCAGTGTAACCATAATAGAGGGGAGTTCGATCACGACCATCCTTGATATACGGGGTGTAAATAAAGAAGCCCAGCCGTAAGGGGAATGAATATTTGCTGCGAAGGAGTACATACTCAGTCCCCAAACGATATTGTTGTGTATTGCTTTGTTTCCTTGAAGCACTGATGTAGTCATTTCCCGGAAAGTTTTCCTGATCAATCAGACTATCAGCCCCATTTCTGCATGTGCGCCTTAGCATTTCCAATTGACACTTTGACCACTCACAAACGGTATAATCCGTGGTGATGGTCCACTGGCTGGCAGGCCGAAACGAAACCCCCAATCCCAGTATTCCCGGATAATGCAAATTGCCGGATTGTTCATAAGATGTACTATCGATGATCACATTTTTATTGGAAAATAGGAACTCGCTCTCATAATTCAGGATGCAAGGCAATTTATAGACTAGGCCAATACGAAAGTTCTCCGACATACAAATCATGAGACCAAAATTTCCATTTATGCCATGAATACGAGCCGTCGATTGTTGAAGAATATCCGCTGAAAAGTGCGTTGTATCCGATCTGAAAGACATACCCTTGGGTGAAAACCATGGAAAATTCCTGATGAGAGTACCCTCCAATTGAGATTTTTCAGTTCCGGTATGTCCGCCATACCAATAGTTTAAAGTCGCTCCAATTTGCATGGATGCTGAGAAGGGTATTCCAACGCTCAGAGAGATATTATTAAAGCCTCCTGAATACTCTTTCCGGAAGCTGTTGATACTTCCTTTAAAATACTGCAATGGCGGCAACCCCATCAACAATGAAACTGGCTCGAGCAAGTGCTCGTTTGATTTATAATTCAGTATCCGCTGATAACTCATCTGGGGGACAATCCTCAACTCTCTTTTAGAGACTTCAATAGGAAAGGCAAAACTGATAAAATCTATGTTCGTGCCCTTCCCTTCAAGCTTTTGCTCGGAATAATTGTTCGTGAAGGCAAATAATGGCGGGACCTTCACATTGTAGGAATAGTCTGTAAAAACGAAAGACATTTCAGGGTCGATCATTCTTGCCAATCCTGCAGGATTCCATGTAGTTGCAGTGGCATCATCGGCGATTGCGATGAAGGCTCCCCCAACGCCAAAAGCGCGGGCCCCCGAGCCAATTACGGTATTCACAAAAACATCGGTGGGTTTTACGAGATCTTCATATTGCAAAAAGTCAGCCGGTATTTGCGCTGAAATCCTTGAATATGCTTGGAGTCCCAGGAGCATGGCGTATAGTATAATTTTTTTTGGCATAACATCTCCTGCAAATTCACTATTAGGACATTCTATAGGAATGACCCTCGGTGGTTATTGATCACTTCAATACACCTACAGAATAGCCTCGCGGTAATACAAATACAGTTTAAATAATTGTTGAATTCGGAATCAAAGAGGGAAGAGGGAGGAAGTCATCATTTTTTTGGAGAGTATTTACGAAAGGAATATACCGTTTTCAGGCTCCCTGCAGCCCGCCAATGCCCAGCCCTTATACAAAACGCCAGCAAAGAACTCCTAATCCCGGCAAAAATTTCTTTTTTTAGCTCTTGCGTTTCAAGTATTTGCTGAAAGATAATCCTTACATGAGATCAAATCAAGTGCTTTTTCATTTATTTTCTTTAAGCAGCTGTCTCTGGACGCATGAAGGCCACTGAACAGAGCATGTTCTGCAAATTTGTCGAATAAAAAAGCCGGAGGCCAACCAGCCTCCGGCTTTTTTTTGTGTAGCGGCAGAACAGGGGGCTACTTGAGGAACATCATGGTGCGTTTTTCTTCAAAGTTGTTGACCCGCATGGTATAGATATACATCCCGCTCGGCAGCGGCTGGCCATAGTCGTTGCGGCCATCCCAGACTACCATGTGCGCCCCGGCATTCATCGGGCCGGAAATCAGCGTGCGCACTGCTTCTCCGCGGACGTTGTAGATCGTCAGCGCAACCCTGCCCGCTTCCTTCAGACTGAAGTTGATGCGGGTTTCGGGGTTGAACGGATTGGGATAGTTCTGTTCCAGAGCGTGCTTGGTCGGGACTTCGACCACGGCATTGACCGGCCCGTGGGCATTGAGGCGTCCCTTGTAATCCACATCGACCAGCTTGTAGTAATAGCTGGCGGAGGGTTTCAACTCGCTCTCGTCGGTGTAGGAGTAGCTGCTCACCGAGGAGGTCGTTCCGGCGCCCTGGATCAGCTCCTTGTTGACGCGAGTATAAATGCCATTCTCGCTCTCAGCGCGGAGGATGTGGAATCCAAGGTTTTCGGTCTCCGACTGGGTGGTCCAGTTGAGGATGACCTTGCCCTGGCTGCTCCTGGCGGTGAAGGAGGAAAGCTCGACCGGCACAAGGATGTGGACCTGCGCGCAGGCGATGTTGTTGGCTAGATCCGGATCAAAGGAGACACTGCTCACCGTGACGCAGTTGTCCATGCCGCCCAATTCATCGGTCGTGCACATCCGTACCCGATAGGTGACGCTGGCGCCGACGGCGAGGTGCTTCTCGTGCCAGATCAGGGGGTTGGGCCCCTCATCCTGGGCGCGCTCTGCGGTGATGAAGGCGAGCCCGTCCGGCAGGTTGTCGATAAGGGTGATGCCCCGCGCATCATCAGGACCGTGGTTGGTGACGGTGATGACAAAGGTCAGGGAGTCTCCGCGGTAAAAATAGCTGCGGCTGTCCTCGATGATCTTGGCGACCTCGAGATCGGACTCGCTGTTCTCGACCACACCCGCATCCCATCCCGTGTAGGTCTTGCCGCTTTCGACGCTGAACTCGTCGGTGCGGCCGTTGACCGGGTTGGCGTCCGAGTCCATGGCGTCGTCGCCGCTGTTCCAGATTGTAAAGAAGAAACCAGCCGGCAGCGAAAAGACCACGCGATAGACGCCGGGGGCCATGTCGGCAAAGCTGTAGAAGCCATCCGCGTCGGTTGTGGTGGTATCGACAGCGGTCTCAGCAGCGCCGGTGACAAGGCGGACGGTGACATGAGCCATGCCGGGCTCATTCGCATCCTGCTGGCCGTTTTGGTTGAGATCGTTCCAGACTCGGTCGCCGATGAGAATGTTGCTCTTCACGGGAGGCACGTAGGGGGTCAGTCCGCCGTCCAGGGTCAGGTAGTTGGTGTTGGCAGCCACCGTAAAGGGCGCGCTTTTGCCGCTCTCGGGGGCGATATCCGAGTCGGCGGCTGGATCGCTGCCCGCCTTGTACAGCGTGAAGAGATAGCCGGCCGGCTGAACCACCTGGATGCGATAGGAGCCGGGTGCCATGTCCTTGAAGAGATAGAACCCGTCTGAATCCGTCGTATCCACCAGGACCAGGCTTTCATCCAGGCTGCTGAGCAGATTGACGATAATCCCGGGCAGACCCGGTTCGCCCTCTTCCTGCAGACCGTTGTGATTGAGATCCTTCCAAATCCGGTCGCCGATGGTAATGTGGCTGACCACAGGCGGAATGAAGGGGACAAAGCCGGCATCCATGCCCAGATAAGCGGCATTGGAGACGACGCTGAAGGGCGCGCTCTTGCCGCTTTCGGGGATGATATCCGAATCGGCAGCCGGATCGCCGCCCTGCTGGAGCAGGGTGTAATCGTAATCGGCCGGCTGAACCACCTGGAGGAGGTAGGAGCCGGGCGCCATATCCTTGAAGAGATAGAGGCCGTCGGCATCGGTCTGACTGGTCAGGACCAGGCTTTCATCCAGGCCGCTGAGCAGGTTGACGGTGATCCCGGGCATACCCGGCTCGCCTTCATCCTGGATGCCATTGCGATTGAGGTCCTTCCACACCCGGTCACCGATGGAGATATTGCTTTTCTGCGGCGGGATATAGGGTACCAGGCCGGCATCCCACATCGGGTAGTTGCCGCCATTCATCGCAAAAATCGCCGGGGTTTTGCCGTAGACCTGGTCGACATCGGAATCCAGGTCATCGTTCGATCCCTGGTCTGGCTTGGCGAAGGCGTATCCCTCGGGCAGGACGAATTCGATCAGATAAGCGCCGGCCGGCATCTCCTTGAAGAGGTAGGCGCCCTCTGCGTTGGTAACGTCGGATTGCACCAGGGTCTGGTCGACGCCGCTGAGCAGGTGGACAGTGACCTTGTCCATGCCCGGCTCGCCCGCATCCTGGAGGCCGTTGTTGTTGCTGTCGATCCAGACACGATCGCCGATCCGGATACCGCTCGGATTGGGGTATTCCTGCTGGATGCGCAGGATCACGCAACTGGAGTTGTCGGTCAAATCCTCATCCTTGTTGGGGCTGGAGACCCAAACGCAGTTCTCCACCTCACCGAGGACGCTGGTGGCTTTCACCTTGACCTTGTAGGTGCGCGATTCGCCCGCCGCCAGCGAGGTTTCGATCCAAATCAGGGGATCGGGACCGGCATCGTAGTGGCGGTCCACATTGACCAGTTCAAGGGCCGCAGGCAGCTTGTCGACGACGCGGATATTGATGGCTTCGAACGGGCCCTTGTTGGTGACGGTGATATCGAAGGTCGCTTCTTCACCGGGTACCAGCTCGAGATCGCCGCCCTCGACGCTCTTGGTCACCGTTAGATTGGAGACATGCTTCGGGATCATTCCAGCGTCGAGGTTGAGGCGCGATTCGTTCTCCTTGAGATAGAACACACCGGTCCGGCCGGTGTTGGGATCGGCATCGGAGTCCACCTCACGATTGCCGCCGACCCGAGGCGCTGTGAAGAAGAAATTCTGCGGCAGCTGATATTCTAGCCTGTAATTCCCTTCCGCGACATCGCTGAAGAGAAAGAGACCGTCCAGATCGGTGGTTGTGGTGCGGATCGCCTCGCTGGTGTTGCCATCGAGCAAACGAACCGTGGCATTGGCGATGCCGGTTTCATCCTTGTCCTGCAAGCCGTTCTGGTTGGCGTCGAGCCAGATGCGGTCGCCGATCAGGCCACGATGGATGGTCGGCGGGCCGTTGAAAAGCAGATCATCCGGCCAGAAGATGAACTGGTTGCCCTGCCGGACGATATTGGAGGGATGATACGTGGTGATCACAGCCTGCCACCAGCCGGGCTCGGGATTTTCGATGAGATCGCCGCCGCCGTTCAGGGGCAAGTTGGGGCTTGGGGGATCGGTATTCCAGCTGCCGTCCTCCGTTAGGGTGCCCGGATATTCGACGCCGCTGGGGCTGATGTACTTGACCGAGCAACCGTCTTTTTCGAGATCGAAATTGAAGAGACGCAGAACGTCGCGTTTGGACACGTTGAACCAGAAGGTATTGGTCAGCGATCCCTCGCCGACGAACTGGAAGGCGGTGCGCTGGGCATAGAGTTTGATTTCGTTGCCGTTTGCGGCGATCTTGTCCGCATTGCCGTCCTCGATGCCGATCTTATAGCCGTTCTCGTCATCGCCCGCCACCGCGACCGTGATCTTGTACATCCCGGGGCCGTAGTCGCCCGCGCGCAGATCGTAGAACTTGACCCACTTCTGGCTGGTGCTGACGTCGCCGCCCTCGTAGACATGGCTGGCGATGAGGGTGTTATCCGGAGCGTAGAGGGAGAAGGTCGTCGCTTCCCAGCCATTGGATTTCTCTTCATCCGAATCGGTGGCGCTCTCGGGATTGTTGCTGAAGGACTCGGGATCCCAGAGCTGGATGGTCGCCACAAAGTCGGGATTCACGCCTTTGGGGATCTCGAGCCAAAAGATGTGCGGGGAGTTGCCATAGGCGGGATTGGTCCACCAGTCCCCGTCATCAAATTCAGCCGCGGGTCCGTTGGTCTGCATCAACACATTGTCCTTGCTGGGTAGGACCACCTGGCCGGCCTGAGCCGCCGGCAGGAAGGCTGCCGCGAAGAAGAACGTGAAAACCAGAAGCCATAACCCGGTGCTGACGCGATGCTGCCATTTGATTTGCTTCATTGTACTCATCTCCTGTCGATCAATTCACATCACCTGTCACGTTCAGGCTGAGCCCAGAGCCGCCTGACTCGCTCTTTTCGCCGATAAACCCCTTCCCTGTCCTGCACCTCCTTTCGTTACTTCTTTTCCTCTATGATATCAGTTACACTTGTCCTATTTCTTTGTCAGAAAATCCGCATTTGCAGCTGTTTTATGTGATTGATAACTCTATTTATATCAAATAATAAGTAGAAGATCGCGAGCGCCGTTCGCACTCCTGTTGCTCAAAAAGCATGCCAGAAGAGAAGTCCGGAAGGCGGGGTGCGAAGGTGCGGGAGGGAGAAGAGATAAAAAAGGTGTGGGAAAAAGAGCGGGATTTCAGTACATTAAAATTCTACAAGGCGTATCAAGAGGTCCCCGGATGAATTCCGATTCGATACTGCGCGCCTTCGCCTCCAGGAATTACCGGCTTTACTGGGGGGGCCAGGCGGTCTCGCTGCTTGGAACCTGGATGCAACGCGTGGCCATGGGATGGCTGGTCTATCGCTTGACGGATTCCGCCTTCATGCTCGGGGTGGTTGAATTTGTCAGCCAGATCCCCGCTTTTTTTCTCGCCCCGGTGGCCGGTGTCTATCTGGACCGCTGGGACCGGCGGCGCACCCTGATCGCCACCCAGGTGCTACTGATGGTCCAGGCGGCCTTGATCGCCCTGCTGATTTTTGCCGGCTGGATCCGCATCGACCACATCCTCGTTCTCAGCGGGCTGTTCGGGCTGATCAATGCCTTCGACCAGGCGGGACGTCAAGCCATTGTCAAGGACCTTCTCCTCCGGCGCGAAGACCTCGGCAATGCCATCGCCCTCAATTCGACTATGTTCAACGCCGGCCGGCTGATCGGCCCCTCCATTGCCGGGATCACCATCGCCCTGGTGGGTGAAGGCTGGTGCTTCCTGATCAACAGTCTCTCCTTTATCGCCATCATCTTAGCCTTGCTCCAGATTCAGACTGCGCCCGCGCCAAGGCCGGCCTCTGTACCGCCCGGCCTGATCGCCAGCATGCGCGAGGGGCTCTCCTATTCCTGGCGCGTTTTCCCGATCCGGATTATCCTCCTAGCTTTGGCGCTCTTCAGCCTGATCGGCCTTCCTTTCACCGTCCTCCTGCCCGTCCTGGCGAGGGATGTTTTTCATGGCAATGCTGCCACCCTCGGTTTCATCACCGCCTCGACCGGGGTCGGCGCGCTCTATGGCGCCTGGTACCTTGCCAGCCGTAAAACCGTAACGGGGCTGGAGCGGGTGATGGTCGCGGCGATCCTCATCGCCGGCGCGGCGCTGGTACTGATCGCCCTGGTGCAGCGGCTCTATCCCTCGCTGATTTTCATCATATTCGCCGGCTTCGGCCTCATGGCCGTCTACTCCTCGGGCAACACCATCCTGCAGACTCTTGTCGCGGACGACAAACGCGGCCGGGTCCTGGCGCTCTATACCATGACCTACCAGGGCATGGCACCGCTCGGCAGCCTGTTGGCGGGGCTCCTCACCCGGCACACCAGTGCCCCGACCACGCTCTGCATCAGCGGCGGCCTGCTGCTGGTCAGCGGACTCTATCTTACCCGCTATCTCAAACGCATGCGCTTCTTCATCCGCCGCCACCGGAAACTCGCCGAAGCGGCAGTAGAATCGGAGGGATAACCTGTGTACACCTGCACATTTTTACAAGGAGAGAGTATCTATTTGCGGCCTTTTGCGGAAGAGGACCTGGAACTGGTTCAGTTTGGCAAGAATGACCCACGGGTGCGGGAGACCCTCTTCCTGGCCATGCCGCAGACCCTGGAACAGGTCCGGGCGGAGATGGCCGCTTGGAGCACCAGCAAGGAGACGGTCCTCTTTACAATTTGCAGCAAAACGGAGGGCAAACCGGTGGGACAGACCGCCTTTGTGCGCATCGACCTGATCAGTCGCGCAGCGATCTTTTACATCGCAATCTACGATCCCGGGGAATGGAAGAAGGGCTATGGCGGGGAGGCAACGCGGATGATGGTCGCCTATGGATTTGACCAGCTCAACCTCAATCGGATCCAGTTGCACGTGAGCTGCGAGAATACGCATGCGGTTGCGGCCTATAAAAAAGCAGGGTATGCCATTGAGGGTACCCTGCGCCAGGCGATGTATCACCATGACCGCTATGTCGATTTTTACGTGATGGGAATCTTGCGTGAGGACTATTACCGGCAGCACTGACGGCCGCTGGAGAAGTGGAGCTATTCGGTGCGGTTGCGGTGATAGCTGCTAAAGATGATGCCCAGTCCGACGGCGATCAGGAGCAGGGGCCAGTAAGCCATGATCTCGCGCATGGTCAGCCAGTTGATGCCAAGGTCATCGAGAATGGCGACCAGCCCGAACGCGGATAGGATACCGCCGGGGACCAGAACCCCCCAATCCTGCGGTTTGAACGCGTAAAGGGCAAAGAAACTCAGGCCGAAGGCCAGAAGCAGGATACTCCAAAGATTGATGCTCCAGAGTGAGTCGATCACACCGTAATTTTTCAAAAAAGTGAAAAGGCCGCAAACCAGCAGAAAGGTCGCCCAGAAGACATTGCCCTTGTCGCCCTTGGCTACCGAGACGATCGACATGGCCGCGAAGAGCAGAAGGGCGACCGGGTAAATCTCCTCCCAGCCGAAACTGAACAAGCCCATCTGTTTGAACAAAAGCCCGCCGCCGATCAGAATGAGGATCAGGCCCAGGACCAGATTGGAGTCGTATTTTCTTTTCATGAGGATCCCTCTTCGTAGTGGAGAGTTGTGCTGCCTATATTAACGTAAATCCCTTTGCATTGTTTCATCCCGGTTGTGAAATTCCATTCCGCTTTCCATCTGGCCCCCCTCTGCACGCCCGGTCATGGGCACAAAGCGCACCGGAATCAATTCTCTGCGCGAGAGATGCCCCTCCTGGTTGCGTGTAATGAGCACCAGTTCCTGATAGGCGCCACCGAGCGGCAGAATCATACGGCCGCCGCGGGCGAGCTGTTCGACCAGGGGCTCAGGGATCACCTCAGGCGACGCGGTTAGGATAATGGCATCGAATGGCGCCTGTTCGGGCCAGCCGGCATAGCCATCGCCGCAACGGACCTGGACATTGGAATAGCCCAGGGCGGCCAGGCGCCCGGCAGCTTTCCTGCACAGCGGTTCGACGATCTCGATGGAGTAGACCTCCCGGGCCAGGAGGCTCAGGACCGCCGCCTGATAGCCGGAGCCGGTGCCGATCTCCAGCACCCGGTCGCCGGGACGCACGCTGAGCATGGCGGTCATGTAGGCGACGATATAGGGCTGCGAGATCGTTTGCTCGTAACCGATGGGCAGCGGATGATCCTCATAGGCCCGGTTACGCTCGCCGGGAGGAACGAAGAGGTGGCGCGGCACCATTTCCATGGCCGCCAGCACGGCGGAGTCCTGGAGGCCCCGGGCGCGGATCTGACGGTCGACCATGAGCTGCCGTTCGGAGTTCAGGGCCTGCTCCGCCGACGCGGCGCTCCTTTGCGGGGTTGCCTTCTCTTCTTGCATGCAGTCACTCCCTGAAATCAGTTTCACGGCAGCGATCAGAATCCCGATGGTTTTGACCATTTATCTCCTCCTCGATCTGCGGACGGATTGCCGCAACAAGAACCAAAGCCGCCGCTAGGTTGGCCAAGGCGACCAGCCAGAGGCTTCGGGCGAAGCCGAAAAGCGGAACCCAGAGACCACCGATAAGCAAGGCGGCGGTGGCGCCGCCGGCCAAGTCAACACCGTTGACCGTTCCCCACCTGCCGCGACCGGCGAAGGTTTCGTGCAGCCCGGAAAGCAGCGGGAAAAGGGCGCCGGTGAGTCCGCTGATGCCGATGAGCCCGAGATAAAAGAGCGGCGTCAGCGGATGGCGTGCCAGCAGCGCGAAGAAGGGGGTCAGTAAAAGAGCCGAGAGCGCGATCAGGGTGAGGAGAAGGGCCGCCAGAGTACCCCGATGCTGCGGGGGGACGCGCAGTGCGAGCCCTCCTCCCCCGGCCAGTCCGCCCATGAAGGCGGCCAAAGCGAGGCCGATGGCCTCGTAGAGATTGCCGTAGAGGCTTTGCAGCGCCAGAATGAAGAGCACATCAAAGGCCGTCGCCGCCATGCCGAGTGTAAACGCCGCCAGGAGAATGAAGGGGAGCAAAGGATGGCCGCGTTTGCGCCGTCCTCCCGCCCGACGCGCCCGCCGCCAGGCCGCCAGCAGTACTATCACCAGCAGTAGCGACCAAAACATCGCGATCCGGCGGTAGCCGATGCGTTCGACGGCGAGCAGGAGGGCGCTGCTGCCGCGTACTGTCTTCTGCCAAAGCATCAAGTCAGTCAAATAAGCAATCGGGTGAAAATCGCGGTTACGCCAAGCGGGCGCATCGGCCAGTTGCGCTTCGAGGGCGGCGAGGCGCTCCGTCGGCAGCCAGGTGGCGAACATCGGCGGGAAGAAATAGTCGAGATCGAGCTGCTGAGCCGCTAGGCGGCTGCCAAGCAGCACTGGATCAGCCGTCACCACCTCCCGCTGTCCCGCCAGATAGAGCGCATCATTGCCCGGGATGACGATCACATGCTCGAAACAGCGCCGCAAGGCCGCGTGCAGGGCGCGGTTGAGGCGGAGCAACTCGGGGCCGAGATAGTTCTCACCGCAAGGGACATTCAGCAGGGCGAGCATCCCCGTGGGGGCCAGACGGCTTTTTGCGAGGCTGAAAAACTCTTCAGTATAATAGCGGTTGGCCAGAGCTCCGGCGGGGCGCCCGACATTAAGGACCAACAGGTTGTAGCGTTCGCTGCAGCGCTGCAGGAAATGACGGCCATCGGTGTGCAGGACGGTCAATCGGGGTGTGCGCCATAGCGCGCGCAGAGAATCGGGCCAGGCAGCGAGCGCGATCTCAAAGGCGCGACGGTCGGCTTCGATAACCGTGACCTTCACATCCTGGGGGCGCGCCAATTCGGGGGCCAGTCCTCCCAGACCGCCGCCAATCAACAGGATGCGCCGCGGCGAAGACAGGGGCTGGCTGAGGAGCAAGGCCGCCTGGGCCTGGCTGTCGATAAGATTGGGTAGCGCGGTCTGGAAAACCCCGTTGCTGAAGAGGCTGGGCGCGCCACCCCAGTCGACTACCGCCAGTTCGCCGTGAGGCGAGGCGGCGCGGGCACGCAGCGACATACCGGGGGCGAAGGCGTGCCACCAGGCCGCAGCCCGGCGCTGCTCGATTCCGGGCGCCAGCAGGAGAAGGGCCAATAGCACGGCGGCCAGGACGGCGTGCCCCGGGCGGCGGCCTGCACGCCAGGTCATCAGGACGGTCAGCAGCAGCCCGGCGATCAGGAGGGTCTGCACGGGCGAAAGCCAGTGCACCAGCAAAAAGGTGAAGAGGAGACTGGCGGCGACGCTTCCGGCGGCATCCCAAACATAGACGCTGGCCGCAGGATTGTCACTCTCCTCAGCGCCGGCGCCGGCGAGCAGTGCGAAGGAGAGTCCGAGTGGAACGGTGACCGGAACGACGGTCATGAGTGCAAGCAGGAAGAGGTGCGGGATGGTCAGGTATTCGGCCGCCGGGACCTGCAGCAAGGTACGAGCGCCGGGGAGCACTAAAAGCGAGGCGATGCCGCAGAGCAGGGCGACTCCCTGCAAGCGGAAAGCGAGGGCGGGTGCCTGCTGCGGCCGAGGCAGCCGCAACCGGTTTCCGAGCCAACTGCCCAGTCCCGAAAAGCCCATCCAGATGGCGAGGAGAAATCCGACCAGCAGTTCGTTGCCCCAAAAGATCGCCATGAAGGCGCGCAGCAGGACGAGCTGCGCCAGCATGGCGATGCCTCCGAGCAGCAGGGCGGCGGGCTTGATCGAATGCATGGCTTCCTCCTTCGGGAAGGGCTCTCCGCGGAAATTTAGGAAAAATAGCGGGAGAAACCAACAAAATTACAAAGAGCTTGCTATTTTCATCAACTATCTTAAATTTATAGTCACGTGCTATTTCATTTATGGAGGCCTGGATGCGTAACGGGTTGTTTGGGTTGGCGTTGGGATTGGTTTTACTGGGGATCCAGTGCTCCGAGCCCACCAAATCAGAAGAAAAAATACCGGAAGCCCCGGCGATGATCGTCCTTCGCGGGCCTGCTTCGGTCAATGCACCGCCGCAAATCGGGCAGAAGGCGGACGAGATCAATTTCTATTTCAACTCGGTCACCGGGTTGCTGGCCGATCTCGGTAAGACGGCTCCGGCGATCAACAGCAACATCTATTCCTGGGAAGTACCACTCGGCAACGGCACTATCACCAAGCAGATCAAGGCGGTCCGGCGTTCGGACCAGTCGGTCGACTGGGCGGCGGTGCTGAACGGCGTGGCGGCGGACGGCACGCTCTACAGCGACCGCAAACTTTTCGTCGGCAAATCGGCGGGGGATAACAGTGCACAGTCGTGGACGTTCTATGATCTCGTCTCCGGCGGCATCACCCACAAGATCGCCTGGAGCAAAAACAAAAACGGCGTGATTCTGCTGGATGACACCTTTGCCGCGACCGATGGCCTCTGGCACCTGACCAATGCCCGGGATTTCTCGGGGAGTTATCGCTATACACTCGCCGGGAAGCTTCAATTCGAAGCCGTCTGGAAGGCCGACGGCTCTGGAAGCTACATCGATCATACACTATCGGACACCACGACGGCCTGGAAGTAAGCCGCACAGCAGCCATGAGGCAGCGCCGAAGGCAGGAGAGGGATGAGAATCAAGCAAGACAACGCCGGGGGGCTGGAGGGATTTCCACCTTTCCAGCGTGCGGTGGTCGCTGTCGCCCTTTCACCGCACCTTCCGGCGGTCCTGAATCAGTCGAGCCATCTTCTCCGGCCGCTAGGAACGGAGGTGCTGCTGCTGCACGTCGGCGGGGATAGTGCAGCGGCGCGACGGCGGCTGGAGGAAGCGATCGCCGCTTCGGCATTCGGCCGTGATCAGACGCCGGCGCTGATCATTCAGCCCGGGCAGCCGGTCGAGGTCATCGCCGCGGTGGCCCGCCGCGAACGCGCCGATCTGATCATCGCCGGGGCGCCCAAAAAAGAGAGTCTGCTGCGCCATTTCCTCGGTTCGGTGGCCACGCAGCTGGCTTCCGGAGCGCCGTGCTCACTGCTGCTGATGACCGATTCCTCTCTCACGCCGACGCCGATCTTTCGGATTCACTGTGCCGTCGAATATGACCGGCCCGCTCACTTTGCCGTCGAGGTGGCCATCAGCATAGCCCGGCAAATGCACAGCCGCGAACTCGTGCTGACTCATTCCTTCCACATCCCGGAATGGGAGGGCAAGATGAGTAAGGTGGATACCAAGGAAACCCAGCGCATCTATCACCGTCAGGATCTGCGTTTGCGCCGCTTCCTCTCCCGCTTTCCCTCACAGGGTGTCTCCTGCCGGGCCCAGTGCTTTCATGAACACTCGCTCTCCGCCACCCTCGAATTCGCCCGCGATCTCAACGCCAACCTGCTGGTTCTTCCCGGCCCGCGACGCCAGAGCGGCGTTTGGGATCGTCTCATCAAAAACAATTTGACCCACCTCCTGCAAACTCTGCCTGATGCCATCCTGGTGACGCGTAAGCCGCGCTATAGCGTGCGCCGCTCCGGCGATCAATCCGGGGCAAAAAAAAAGCCCGTTTCCGCGATTGGGAAACGGGCTTGATCAAGCCGTATGTTATTTTTTCCGCACCCAGAGGTTGAGGGTTGCCGGGCCCCGGCCTGCTGCATCGAGGACGAAGAGCGAGTCGGTGGAGGCCGAAATGGCGAGGGCTTCCGGCGCATTAAGCGGGGGATCGCCGCCACTGAGATGGGCGAGCAGGCGTCCGGCCCGGTTGAAGATGGTGATCACACCGCGCTGGGGGTGGGAGACGTATACGACATCCGCCGAATCGCTGGCCACCCCGCCTTCAGCAGCATCCGCCGGCAGCAAATTTTTTACCCGCCAGTAGCGCGCCAGGTAGCCCTCAATGGCGCCGTTCCAGCACTGCACACCGCCTGTGGTCTGATCGGTCAGATAGACCTGGCTGCCGTCCTTGAGCACCGCAATATCACCGCCCGTGTGGTCGATGCCGAAGGGGCTGCCGCTCAACTCGATGCCGAGGGGGGAGAGGAGATGCCAGCGCGTCGAGTTTTCCTCAAGGAGATAAAAGCGCCCCTCACGGTCGCAGTCGATGCCGCTGGCGGGAAAGTCGAGGGCGATGCCGGGGAGGGGTATGCCGTTGCCGGCGTGAAAGCGGTAGATCATGCGCGGCTCTTCTTCGGTGAGCACGCAGATCAGGTTGGGCGGAGCGAAGGCTATGGCGCTGATGACGCCCAGCGGCCGGCTCTGGAGATCCTTGTCGGTGCCGTACTGGATCGGCGAGAAGGAAACCGGATGGCCCTGGCGATCGAGGATGGTGATGGCTGGAGCACTCAGCGCACCCACCCAGATCTGGCCGCGGTCGTCAGTTGCAAGTGCGCAGGGTGACTCGATGACCGGGCCGAACGTGCCGCGGGCGAGAAAGTTCTGGTACCTGGCCAGAATTGAGAGGGACCAGACATCGCTATAGCCAAAATTGCGTTTGGGGTGGCCGGCGGACTCTTCATGGTTGTCCCAGGCATGGATACGAAAACGGAAATCGAGGCCCGCATCATCGGCCTTGATGGCCTTGTCGGTGATATACCAGTCCTTGTAGTTCTTGAGTTTGCTCATCTGGACTTCATTGGCGGGATTGGGGGGCCAATCGCAGTCGAAGAGCAGATAAATCCCTTTACCGTCCGAACCGGTACGGTCGTCATAGACGCCCGAGGGATCGGTGATCTTGGCGGCGATCCGGAATTTGGAGTGGGCATAAACGCGATCAGGGAGGGTATAGGCTTGTTCGACGATCGGTCCCTGCGAATCTCCGGCATAGCGCTTCCAGGGTTGTTCGGCCAGGGCGACTTCACTGGCAAAGTTTTCGGACAGGATCCGGTTAAGGTCGGGATCCGGGGTATGATTGGGGAAGAGCAACTCGTAGGAGAAGAGGGCCATGCCCTTGCAGCCGGCATCGCGGGCGATGCGCAACTGGGTGGCGAGATGACGGGCGCTGCCGAGGTAAATGCCGGGATAGACATGGCGGTTATGATCGTTATAGCGGTGCTCGAGTAACTGGCGGCGAAAGAGGGTATCGTCCCGGGTGTAAATCATGGGATAAATGGCGTCGATGATGCCGCGGGCGAGCCACTCGTGGCTGTCCTGGAGGTAGACGCGCCGGCCGGTCGGATAGTTGCCGAGGACGGCGGCGGAGAGGACCAGGGTGGGGTTATGGATTTGCATCGCGGTGTGGAGCCGGGCGATGAACCGGCTGATCGCCTCGCGCCGCCACTGGCTCCAAGCGGTTTCGTCGCGGTCGGGGGTTCCGCCGGTCTCCTGCCGGTAAACTTCCAGCGAGGCCCGATCATAGGAAAAGGAGGGGGCGGGATAGCGGATATAGTCGAGATGAATTCCGTCGATGGCATAGGTGGTGTACAGTTCCTCGCAGAGTCCGAGGAGATAGGGGGTGACCTCTGGATGGGTGGGGGAGAGCCAGACATATTGCACGTTAAGGGGTTGGCGCTGGCCGAAGCGGTCTACCATAAACCAGTCGGGATGGGCGTTGTAGAGTTGATTGCCGATTCGCGGCGGTTTGGTACCCATCCAGCCGGGGTAGACGTTGATCCAGGCTTGCAGTTTGAGGCGGCGGGCATGCGCCTGATCGATGGCCACCTGTAGGGGATCCCAGCCGGGGTTGCTGTTGCGTAGCTCGGAGGCCCAGAGTTCGATCCTAGAGCGGTAGAAGACGGTACCGTCGCCACGGACCTGGAAGAGGATGGTATTGAAGTGGGCGGCCGCGGCATTCTCCATGATCTGAGCGATGTCTGCCGGCGACTGATAATCCCAGCGCGTCACCCAAAGGGCGCGCGTTTCGGGTTCCTCCCCCGAAGCGATGGCAATCGTGCAAAACAAGGTGATGAAAATCAGGGTGCCGGTTAGGCCCAATCCGCTACGCATGCAGGCTCCATTCTGGTCATTCTGATGGGAGAATTTACACAAAAAGCAGTTACTATCAAATCCTTTTATTGGTATTTTGCAGCTTCACGGCACGTTATTTCCAGCTTGACTATTTCCCTGATTCATGGTACATTAATTGTTTAGGTTATCTCTTTTGGTTCTATGAACAGGTGCCGGCATGAATCGCTTCCAACTGGTTTCTCCCTTTGAGCTGCAGGGCGATCAGCCCCAAGCAGTCGAGCAGCTGGTCCAGGGACTGCAGCGTCAGGAACGCTACCAGACCCTGCTTGGAGTCACCGGCAGCGGCAAGACCTTCACGATGGCGCACGTCATCGCCCGGATGAACCGGCCCACCCTGATCATCTCGCATAACAAGACCCTGGCCGCGCAGCTCTTCGGTGAATTCCGCGGTTTTTTCCCGGGGAACGCCGTCGAGTATTTCATCAGCTATTATGACTATTATCAGCCCGAGGCCTACCTTCCGCATACCGACACCTATATCGAGAAGGATACCTCGATCAATGACGAGATCGACCGGTTGCGGCTGCGCGCCACCTCAGCCCTGCTCTCACGCCGCGATGTGATCATCGTCGCGTCGGTGTCGTGCATCTATGGCCTCGGCTCGCCCGAGGACTGGCTCGAGATGCTGATCATTCTCAAGGTTGGGCAGCACATCGAGCGCAACCGGATTTTGCATAAGCTGGTCGAGGTGCATTATTCCCGCAATGATGTCGATTTCGACCGCGGGACCTTCCGCGTCCGCGGTGATGTAGTCGAGGTGATCCCGGCCTATGAGCGTGAAGCGATTCGCATCGAGATGTTCGGTGATGAGATCGAGCGGATCTCCCGGGTGGATGTACTCACCGGAGAGATCAAGGAAGAGATGGAGACGGTGGCGATCTACCCGGCCAAGCATTTCGTCACCTCACCGGAGCGGCTGAAAGTGGCGATGGAATCGATCCGCGGGGAATTGAAGGAGCGTCTTGGTGAGCTGCGCGAAGCGGGGAAGCTGCTCGAGGCGCAACGGCTGGAACAACGCACCCGTTTCGATCTCGAGATGATGCAGGAGATCGGCTATTGCAGCGGGATCGAGAACTACTCCCGCCATCTCGGCGGCCGCAAGCCCGGCGAACGCCCCTCGACCCTGATTGATTATTTCCCCCGGGATTATCTCCTGATCATTGACGAATCGCACGTCACGGTGCCGCAGATCCGCGGCATGCACCATGGCGACCGATCGCGCAAGGAGGTCCTGGTTGAATATGGATTCCGGCTCCCCTCGGCCCTGGACAACCGGCCGCTCAATTTTGACGAGTTCACCGCTTCGATCAATCAGTGCATCTTTGTCTCCGCCACGCCGGCTGAATATGAACTGGAAATGTGCAAGGGTGTGGTTGTCGAGCAGGTGATCCGCCCGACCGGACTGATGGATCCGGAGATCGAGGTGCGGCCGGTCAAGGGCCAGATCGACGATCTCATCGGCGAAATCAATCTTCGCGCCGGGCGCGGCGAACGCATCCTGGTCACCACGTTGACCAAACGGATGGCGGAGGATCTGACCGAATACCTCTCGGGCATGGGCATCCGCGTCCGCTATATGCATTCGGAGATCGACGCCCTCGACCGCGTGGTGATCCTCCGCGACCTGCGCCTGGCTGAATTCGACGTGCTGGTTGGGATCAACCTGCTGCGCGAGGGACTCGATCTCCCCGAGGTCTCGCTGGTTGCCGTCCTCGATGCCGATAAGGAGGGATTCCTGCGCTCCGAGCGCTCACTCATCCAGACCGCCGGGCGTGCCGCCCGCAACATCAACGGCAAGGTGATCTTTTACGCGGATAAGATCACCGATTCGATGCGCATGGCGATCGATGAGACCAGCCGCCGCCGCGCCATCCAGGCGGAGTACAACGAAGCCCATCATATCACACCCACCTCGATTGTCAAGTCAATGGAAGAGGTGATGGGAGCAACGCGCGTCGCCGATGCCCGCCCGGAGCCTTACGGCAAAAAAGAGGTCACGATCGAGGACAAGGAGTTCCGGCAGACCTGGAAACGGATGAGCGAAAAGGAACAGCTCGAGCTCCTGGGCGAGCTGGAGAAGAAGATGTTCGCCGCGGCTGCGGCGCTGCAGTTCGAACAGGCGGCGGAACTGCGCGATCAGATCGATCTGCTCCGTCTCAGCCATGAAGAAAAATTCAAGATCGCGCACATCCTCGAGAAATAGGAAAGATCATGCGAGTACTGATCATCGGCAGCGGCGGGCGCGAGCACGCGCTGGTTTGGAAGGTGAAGCGCAGCGCGCTGGTCAAGAAGGTCTATTGCGCCCCGGGCAATTACGGTATCGCGCGGGAAGCCGCCTGCGTGGAGATTCCGGCGCATGACATCAAACGGCTGCTTGCCTTTGCCGTCAAGGAGAAGATTGATCTGACTATCGTCGGGCCGGAGCAGCCTCTGGTCGCCGGCATCGTCGATGAATTCGAGGCCAACGGCCTGGCCATATTCGGCCCGACCCAGCGCGCCGCGGAACTGGAGGGGAGCAAAGCCTTTACCAAGGAGCTCTTGGCGCGCCACCACATACCCTCCGCCCGTTTCAGCGTCTTTTCGGACTATGAAGCGGCGAGGCGCTATCTGAGCGGGGCTCGCTTGCCGGTGGTGATCAAAGCGGATGGCCTCGCTGCGGGCAAGGGGGTGGTGATCTGCACCGATCCGACACAAGCGGCGATGGAACTGCACAAGATCATGGTCGGAATGGTTTTCGGTCAGGCTGGCAGCCGGGTGGTGATCGAGGAGTTTCTCACCGGCGAGGAGGTCTCGGTGCTCGCCCTCAGTGACGGGGAGCATTTGGTCTATATGGCCCCGGCGCAGGACCACAAGCGGATCCTGGATGGCGATCAGGGCGGCAACACCGGCGGCATGGGGGCCTATGCCCCGGCGCCCTTCCTGGACGCGGTCCTGACGGAGAAGGTTCGCACGGAGATCATGGAACCGACGATCCGCGCGATGGCGCGCGAAGACCGCCCCTATCGCGGCGTTCTTTATGCCGGCCTGATACTGACCGCCGAGGGTCCCAAGGTCCTCGAGTTCAACTGCCGTTTCGGCGATCCGGAGACCCAGGTCATCCTGCCGCTGGCGGCCAGCGATCTGGTTGAAGCGATCATGGCCAGTCGCGACGGCGGCCTCGGCTCGTTTCAGTGGCGCAACCATGCCGGCGCTGCGGTGGGCGTCGTCATTGCCTCGGGCGGCTATCCGGAGCGCTATACCACCGGCCACCGGATCTATGGCCTCGACGCTTCACCCGACAAGGATGTCGTCATCTTTCATTCCGGCACGAAACAAACCGACGGTTACCCAGTGACCGCCGGCGGGAGGGTGCTCACGGTCACTGCCTGGGCGCCGGATCTCGAGTCGGCGATCGCCCGCGCCTACCGGGCCGTGGGCAAGGTGGCCTTTGACGGCGCCTACTACCGCAAGGATATCGGCGCCAAGGGATTGCGGCGGAAATAAGAGCCCGGCGTTGCGGCCGGTTTTCATCGTCTTCAGCACACGGAAACCTATCAGCCATTCATCGCTTCATGCTCCCGGGCATGCAGCCATCACTCGCAAGGAGCCCATCATGAAAATCCTCGTCACCGGCGGCGCCGGTTTTATCGCCTCGCAGATCACCGATGCCTATATCGCCGCCGGCCACCAGGTGGTGGTTCTCGATAACCTGGTCACCGGAAAACGGGAGAATCTCAATCCCGAGGCGACCTTTTATCAGATGGACATTCAGGACCCCGCGCTTGTCGAGGTCTTCAAACGTCATCAGTTCGATATCGTCAATCATCATGCTGCGCAGATGGATGTGCGCCGCTCCGTCGAAGATCCCATCTACGACGCCCGCAATAATGTCCTCGGCTTTCTCAATATCCTCCAGGCCAGCGCCAAGACCGGTGTAAAACGCGTTATTTTTGCCTCTTCAGGCGGGGCGATCTATGGCGAGCAGGATAGCTTCCCGGCAGATGAGCGTCACAAGACCCAACCCTGCAGTCCCTACGGGATCACCAAACTGGTGGGCGAAAAGTACCTCTTTTTTTACAGCCAGACCTGGGGCATCGGCCATACCATCCTCCGCTACGCCAACGTTTATGGCCCGCGGCAAAATCCGCATGGTGAGGCGGGGGTGGTCGCGATTTTTTGCAGCCGCTTGCTGGCAGGGGAAGAGCCGGTGATCAACGGCACCGGTGAGCAGACCCGCGACTTCGTTTTCGTTGCCGATGTCGTTGCCGCCAACCTTCTGGCCCTGGCGCAGACGTCCAACGATACCTTCAACATCGGCACCGGCCATGAAAGCACCATCAACGAGGTCTACCGCACCCTTAACGCGCTGATTGGCAGCAACAAGCCCGAAAAGCACGGCCCGGCCAAGGAAGGAGAGCAGTTCCGCAGCGTCATCGACGCCAGCCATGCCGCCAGGATGCTGGGCTGGAAACCACGCTTCACCCTCGAGACCGGTCTGCATGAGACCGTTGAATTCTTCAAGAAAGCGAGATCCTGAACGTCCGATGTGCGTCGATCAACCGGAACATGAACACTGGCGCGAGGTGCAGCGGGAGACCGGTATCCTCGGCGATTCTGAGGCGATCCGCCGGCTGCTGGAGACCATCGAGCAGGTGGCCGGCACCGACATCTCGGTGTTGATTACGGGAGAGAGCGGCACCGGCAAGGAACTCGTCGCCCGGGCGATCCACCTGCGTAGCCACCGCAAGATCCATTCGCTGATCACAGTGAATTGCGGCGCCATCCCCGAGGGCATCATCGAGTCCGAGCTTTTCGGGCATGAAAAGGGCTCCTTCACCGGAGCGGTTGGACCGCGCAAGGGCTATTTTGAGCTGGCGGACAGGGGATCGATCTTTCTCGATGAGATCGGCGAGCTGCCGCTGACGACCCAGGTCAAGCTGCTGCGGGTGCTTGAAGCGCGTGAGTTCATGCGGGTGGGGGGCGTTGAGTCGGTCCAGGTCGATGTGCGCTTCATCGCCGCCACCAACAAGCAGCTCGAGGAGGAGGTGCGACGCGGCCATTTCCGCGAGGACCTCTTTTACCGCCTGAATGCCGTCCATATCCGCGTGCCGGCACTGCGTGAGCGCAGCGAGGACATTCCGCTTCTCGTGCAGAAATTCGCGGCCGAATTTGCTCGCGAAAACCATATCGATTTTCCGGGGTTCAGCCCATCAGCTCTGGCGGCGATGTCCAAGGCGAGCTGGCCGGGCAACATCCGCGAGCTGCGCAACGTCGTAGAAAAGATCATCGTCCTCGAACGCGGCACCTGGATCGATGAGGAAACTGTCCGCCGATACTTGCGGATCAGCCATCCCATGGATCCCGCCTTGCCGGTGCCGGTCACCCGGGGACGGGAAGAGACCGAGCGGGAGCTTTTTTTGCGGATTTTACTGGAGATCAAGAGCGAGATCGCCCAGCTGCGCGAACTGGTGCTGCAGCGTCAGCCGTCGCACTATCCCCTGGCGCCCTGGCGGGAAGAGCTCGCCGAAGAGTATCTCGAGCCGGTACCGCCAGCGGCGGAGGGGGAACGCCGATCGGTGGCGGAGATGGAGAAGGAGCTGATCCAGAGCGCCCTGCAGAAATTCGGCGGCAGCAAACGCAAGGCCGCCCTCGCCCTGGGGCTGAGCGAGCGCACACTCTACCGTAAGATTGAAAAATACGGATTGAAGGTTTCCCGTGATTAAACAAGGCTCGATTCTGCTGCTGCTCGGCCTTGCAGCCGGTTGCGGCATCTATTCGGTAAAGGGCTCCATGGCGCCCCATCTTAAAACCGTGGCGATCCCGCTTTTTGACAACCGCACCGCGGAGTTCCGCGTGGCGGAAGACCTGACCGACGCCATTATCACGGCGTTCACCAGCGATAACTCGCTCAAGATCGCCGAGCGCAGTTCGGCCGATGTCCTTATCGAGGGGAGCATTCTCCAGATCGATGATCGGGCGGGCGCTTTCGATGCGGGCGAGAACGTGCAGGATATGAAGGTCTATCTCAGTGTTCAGATAAAATGCACCGACCAGGTTCAACGCGAGGTGCTCTGGCAAGAGCGGCTGACCCATTTTGGCAGCTACGATCCCTCCGGCGGGCAGGAGGCGCGCAGCGAAGCCCTCACCGAGGCGATGCAAAAGGTGAGCGAGGATGTTCTTAACAAGACCGTAGCCAATTGGTAATTTTTGCGCATATTAGCACAAACTGTTTGGTATTTTTACAAAGAATGGTTAATTTTGTAATAATACCATCAGCATATGACGCCTCATGCAGGTACAGGTAAACTATAGAGATTGGCCGGTAGTGAGGAATTGCACGATCGGGAGAGTAAGGCATGCGCGATAACTATGCCGCAGAGATCAAAACCTTGACCCAGCATCTGGGCACGCACAAGGAGTCGATGGTCTTTGCCCGGCTGGCGGATCGATATCTGCAGCTTAACGAAACCGCAAAGGCGCTCGAGATCTGTCAGAATGGCCTGCGCAATCATCCGCATTACGACAGCGCCCATTATGTGCTGGCCAAATGTTTTATCGCTCTCAACCAATACGAAGAGGCCGAAAAGCATCTCAAACATTTGATTTTCAGTGATCCCAGGTTCCTCAATGCGCACAGGCTTTATGCCGAGCTGATGGGACGGATGGGGATGACCACGCGTGAACGCGCCAGTCTGCTCCGCATCCGCGATCTGGATCCCCTCTTTTCTGGAGTGACACCGGAGATGGAGCCTGGTGCGTCTCCAGAGCCGCCGGCTGTGGCCTTACCAGTGGATGCCAGCGTTGCGGCGGCGCCTGCACCCGTTACGCCTACCGCTGCAATAGTTCCGCCGGAGCCGGAAACCGCGGCCGCTCCGACTGTTGCACCCGAAAGCGCATGGGATGCCGGTGCCCGGCAGCCGGCCGCTCCTGAGGCGCCTTTAGCGGGACCGGAACCGGCAGCCGTGCCGCTCGGCGAGTACAAACCCCCTGTGCCGGAAATGGACCTCGATGAATTCGCACGCGAGCTGGCAGCGCTGGATGTGCCCGAGGGGGAAATGACGCTGGAAGCAGGCAGCGGCCCGCAGGAAATCCAGCCGTTGGCAGAATCCGCCGCAGATCGCACCAGCCCGGAAAGCGATTTTGAGCGCGAGGAGATCCACTTCTCGGAAATGCTCGACGATTTGTTCAGTCTGAGTCGCGACGAAGAAGACCGCCGCGCGCTCGAAGACCGCCATTCGATCGAGCGCGCCGCTCGCCAGCCTGAGCCGGAACTGGGACCGCCTGCTCCGGCGGCGGAGGTGGTCGCCGCACCCGCCCCGCTGCGCGACTTCAAACCCTACTTTCCCGAACCGCCCTTGGCCACCCCGCCGCAAGCCCCCGCCGAGCCCGCTGGCGCTGCTTTTCCGGAGGAGCCCGAAATGTCTCCGGTCCTTCCCTTCCGCGGCGATGAGGAGTGGCAGGAGGATAACCGCTTTGCGGAAGCCCCCGAACCCGAAACGCCGGTCCGGCTGGAACCCCCGACAGTCGAGTCCGAGCCCTTTGAGGAAGAGGAGACCGAAGTTCCCCTGGCCAGCGCGATCGGCCCGGAACAGGAGGACGATCTGGGGAAGGCCTTTTTGGACGAGGAAGAGCAGGAGGAGCAGTTTAGCGATTTTCTCGCCAATCTGGACCGTCTCGGTGGTGCTGTCTTTGGAAACGAGGCGGAGGAACCGACTCAGCCCGGCAGGGAGAAACAATTTCCCATACCCTGGGATGAGGAGCCGGAGGAACCGCCTGCTGTCGAGATGCCGCCCCGGCGGGAACCTCTCGAATCCAGCACACCGCCGCCGGGTGCAGAGAGCCCGGATGAGACGCCCGCGGCGGCTGACAAGCCCAAGGAAAAATTCGTCACCCCCACGTTGGGCGAAATCTACGCCGCCCAGGGGCAATACGCCAAGGCGATCAACGTCTTTGAAATGCTGCTCAAGAAAAATCCGGAAAACGAGTGGTATCGCACCAAACTGGATTACCTGCGCAAGCGGCTCGAGGATGAAAAGATATAGATTCCGGGCAGCGGCCGCCTCCCCGATCCGGTCGGCTCGCGGAGCTGCCGCGGCGCCGGACAGATCTTAGCGGTGGAATTGAACGGCTGTGATCCTCTCCGTTGTCATTGTCACCTATAACAACCGCACCGAAATCGACGCCTGCCTCGAAGCGCTGGATCCCACCCTGGCATCCTGCGAAGCGCACCTTCATCTTGTCGACAATGCCAGCAACGATGGCACGGCTGAGTGGCTGCAAGCTGCCCGGCGCGATCTCGCCGGCCGCTTTCCCCGATTTGACTTGATCCTCAACCGTACTAATCGGGGATTCACGGCAGCGGTCAACCAGGGGCTGGCGCAGTGCCAGGGCGATCGGATCCTGCTCCTTAATCCCGATGTCATCATCCCGGCGGGGGTGATCCCTCTCCTTTTGCGTGAACTCGACGCCGATCCGCAGATCGGGGTCGTTGCGCCGCAGCTGCGATATCCGGACAGCCGGATTCAGCCCTCATGTCGCCGCTTCCCGCGCAAGCTGGATGTTGTGATGGAAAGCACCGGGCTGGTCCATCTGGCGCGGCACTGCGGCTACCGCGACTGGAAGATGCGCGAGTTCGATCATCGCACCAGCATCTACGTCGATCAGCCGCAGGGGGCCTTCCTGCTGGCGCGGCGGCAGGTGCTGGAGCAGATCGGCCTGCTGGATGAACGCTTTTTTATGTTTTTCAGCGATGTCGAGTGGTGCGAACGGATTCGCGCTGCGGGCTGGCGGATTCGCTTTTGCAGCGAGGTTTTTGTCTACCATCACAAGGGGGCCAGCATCCGCCGCGACCGCCGGCGGATGCTGGTGACCTCCACGCGCTCTTTTATCGACTATTTCGCCATGCACGACCGCACTCCGCGTGACCGACTGGGCACCTTCTTCATCGCCCTGCTGCTGAGAATGGTCCTGGGCGTACGCTGGCTTGCAGAAACGGTTAGGAAAAGCTGAGATCATGAACCGGCCCCTTCCCCGCATGCTGTGCTCTTTGTTGCTGCTGCCGACCCTGGCCGCCGTCTGGCCCGCGGCCGCCGCTGCCCCAGGCAGCACGTTACTCGTCAAACTCAAGACCCCGTTGCTGCCGCTTGCGGATGCGAAAGGACTGCAGAAATCCTCCGTGCTGCCGCTCGGCGACTGGACCGGTCGTCCGGAGATCGCCGACTGGCACCCCTTCGTCGAAACCGGAACTTCCCTGACCAGAGCCGGTGCGGAGGCGGCCGCAGCGAGAGCCGAACTCGGCAAATGGCTCCTTATCACCCTCTCCGCAGGAACGGATCCCAATGCCCTCCTGCCGGCACTGCGCGCCGCGCCACAGGTCGCCAGCGCCGCGATCAATCGCCCCTTCCATCCGGATTGGCTTCCCGACGATCCCCTGATCTCCCGACAGTACGCCCTGAACAAGGTTGCGGCCGCTGCGGGCTGGGAGATCGAGCGCGGCCGCTCCAGCGTGGTGGTCGGCGTCATCGATACCGGCATCGATTACACCCATCCCGATCTGACGGCCAACCTCTGGATCAATCCCGGCGAGGATCTCAATGGCAACGGCCGCGCCGATTCCCTCGATTATAACGGGATCGATGACGACGGCAACGGCTTTGTCGACGACGTGCAGGGATGGGATTTCACCGATGCTCCCAACTATCCGGACGGCGGCGACTACCGCGAGCGCGATAATAATCCGATGGACGAGATGGGCCATGGCACGGCGGTGGCCGGCATCATCGCCGCCACGGCCAATAACAGCCTGGGCATCGCCGGGCTGGCGCCCGGCTGCCGGCTGATGAATCTGCGCGCCTTCACGGCGGCGGGCAACGGTGAGGAGGATGACGTCGCAGCCGCCCTGCTTTATGCCATCGACAACGGCGCCGCCGTAGTCAACATGAGTTGGGGCGATGTGTTCATTTCGCAATTGTTGGATGATGTCCTCCATTATGCCGCGGCCATGCAGGTCGTTCTGGTCGCTTCCGCCGGCAACAGCGCTACCGATGCAATCCATTATCCCTCTGCCTTCGCCTGTACAATTTCCGTCGGCGCGACCGATGCCACCGACCAGCTCGCAAGTTTCTCCAATTACGGCCCCTCTGTGGATCTGGTCGCTCCGGGCGTCAACATTCTCACGACCGTGCGGCACGCGCTGTACGACTCGTCCCTCAGCGGCACCTCCTTCTCCGCCCCCTTTGTTTCAGCGGCCGCAGCACTCCTGCTCTCTCAGGATGGCAGCCGCTCGCCGGACGCAGTGCGCAGCATTCTCACCACCACCGCCGACGATCTGGGCCTGCAGGGATGGGACGTCTATTACGGTGCCGGTCGGCTCAATCTTGCGCGCGCCCTGGCGCCGCAGATCGAGTCGGCTGTCCGCATCCGCGCACCCTGGCTGGATGAAGGCTTCCGGAAGGGACCGATCGAAATTTACGGCTCGGCCTGGACCTCATCGCTGCGAAGCTACGCCCTGGAATGGGGCATGGGCGATAACCCGGCCGCCTGGTCGCCGGTCGCCGCGCCGCAGACCAGCCGCGTCCTGGACGGCTTGCTCGGCGTCTGGACGAACCCGCCAGCCCGGGATACCAGTTTTACCCTACGCCTGCGGGTGCAGAATCATAACGGCACCCTCGAACAGTCCCAGGTGCGCATCTTCATCGATCAGAGCCCGCCGGTGCTCTCCCGGATCGCGCTCCTCGGCCTCTACGATGCCGAGTACCCCGCCGCTCTTCTCCAGTTTGATACCGACGATCTCTGCGAGGGCGCCGTCCTGTATCGCCGCGCCGGCAGCAGCGATTCTTGGCAGGAAGAGCCGATGGGCTATCGCACCCGCCAATCCCGGTTCCTCGTCTCGCGGGAGATGGCCGCCATGCCGCTCGAACTGCAAGTCCGGGCCGCCAACACCGCGGGCCTGCAAACGACCGGCGACACACTGCTGCAGGCGGATCCTGGCCAACCCCCCCTAAATACCATGCGCTATACGCGCCTGGGAGCGAGCCTGCCGCATGGCCATCTCCTCGACCGTACAGCCGATTTTGATGGAGACGGCTGTCCCGAGATCATCCTCGGCTATGAGGAGAACCCCAATCGCCTTGTAACCGCGCTCTTCAGCCAGGATGGCGTGGGGGGGCTGCGACAGCTCCTGGCCCTCCAGGAACCCGCCATCCCACGCAGCATCGGCGACAGCGACGGCGACGGCCGCCTCGAACTGCTGACCGGCTATGGTTTTACGACCTGGCTCTATGAGGTCAACGGCATCGCCCCGCTGAGCCTGTCGCTGGTGCGCAAGTGGCAGGGCGACAGCAATCTGCAATACTGGGGGAGCCGTCTGGCGGATCTCGACGGCGACAAACGCGGCGAGCTGATCATGCGCGTGGTCCGCTCTGGCAGCAATGCCTCCGATGATTTCGAGGTCTGGCGTTGCACGGGCAAGGGTGAATTTACCCCCATTGCCGTCCTCTCCAATCCCAGCCGGGGCGACAATTTCTACGGGGTGCCGCATTGCGAAACCGGTGATTTTGACGGAGATGGTCGCAGCGAGATCCTCCTTGGCGATAGCGACGGCGACCTATTTATCTATGAGATGGACGGGAACCGCTTCACCCTGACCTGGCAGGAGCGGCTGCCTCTCCTCGATGCGGTCGATTTCATTGCAGCGGGCGATTTTGACGGGGACGGCGATCCGGAATTCGCGGCCGGCTGCCACTCCGATCCCGACCTGAATACCGAGCACACCTATGACAGCCGCCACTGGTGCTATCGCATTTACGACAAGAGAGGAGATAATGATTACGGGGTGGCCGCAGAGTGGCGCTTTTTCGGCTATGAGTCGTCCAAAGATTTCGAGAGCGGGGTTTCGAGCGGCGACAGCGACGGCGACGGGCGCGACGAGCTTTTCATGGCCGTCTATCCGGATCTCTACCTGGCGGAATATACGCCGGAGGGCGGATATGCGCTGAGCTTTCATACGGCTACCGTTCAAGCCAATGCCGTGACGGTCGTCGACAGCGACGGCGATTCACTGCGGGAGTGCTGGTTCAGTGATGGCAAGGCCATCCATCCCTGGGTGCTGGTGGAGAACCTGTCCGCCCCGGCCATGCCGGTGGGATTATTGGCCCGGCCGTTCGATGCCACCAGGGTCGATCTCTCCTGGTCCGCTGTACCGGGCGCGCAGGCATACCTTCTCTACCGCGGCCCGGCAGAGGATCGTCTCGCCCTGTTTGCGAGGGTGCTGCAGCCCGCTTTCCGGGATAGCCTGGTGCAGCCGGGGGTGCGTTATCACTATGCCGTCGCCGCCGAGGATTCGGCGCGCACCCCTGCCGTGAGTTTGCGCTCTGCGGTGGTCGCAGCGCGCCCTGGGGTACGGCCAGCGCTGCTGTCGGCTGCGGTGACGGGCGAGCGCACCTTGCATCTGCGCTTCAGCACAGCGATGGATGCCGGCATGCTTCAGAACAGCCGGAATTACCTCATCACGCCGGAGGTTGGTCATCCCAACACCGCGCTGCCGCTCGCTTCGGGCGGCGGGGTGCTGCTCAATCTGGCGGCGCCACTGCCGGCCGGCCGCTACCGGGTGGAGGTCCGCCAGGTGGCGGACCTTGACGGCCTCCCCATCGACACCACCCGCGCCGGGTGCGCGTTCAGCGTCAGTGCCCCGGCCAGCACCCCCTATCTCAGCAATGTCAGCGCACCGGCCCGGGGGATCGTCGAGCTCACCTTCAACGAACCGATGGAGAAGAGTGGGCTGGAGGCGCGCGACAACTACAATCCGGGCACGGGCCTATATGTCGCTTGGGCGGAAGCGATCGCCCCCGATAACCGCTCAGTCCGTCTTCACATCACCGGCAGCGTCGCCTGGGGAGCGGTCGGCAAGCCGTTGACGATCAAGGTGAGCGGTCTGCGGAGCGCCGCGGGTGTGGCACTGGTGCCCGGACGGGGGGATGTGATCCAGCTGCTGTTCACCGCCCGGACCCTCGATGCCGTCCATACGTTTCCCAATCCCTACCGGATGGGCGTTGATCCTGAGGGGATCACCTTCGCCGATCTTCCCGCCGAATGCGAGATCCGCATCCTAACCATCGCCGGCCAGACTGTGCGTTTGCTCAACGAGGAGAACGGCGATGGCGGTCTGGTTTGGGATGGCCGCGATGAGGCCGGGCGGCTTGTGCCTGGCGGAATCTATCTTTACCGAGTGACCGCCGGAGGCAAAGATCATCTCGGAAAACTGGCCGTGGTCCGGTAGGAGGGCTCCGTGCTGCGAGTTGGATTGACGGGGGTGATCGGTTGCGGCAAATCGCAAGTGGCGCGGATGCTGCATGCCGCCTGGGAGATCCCGGTGATCGACATGGATTTGGCCGGCCGCGCGGCGGTCGAGCGCCCGGCGGTGCTGCTGCGGCTGCGCGCGGTTTTTGGCCCGGAGATCCTGACAGCGGCCGGGGCGCTCGACCGCCGCGCTCTCGGGCGCATCGTTTTCACTGATGCGGCGGCACGACAGCGGCTCAATGCCATCGTTCATCCCGCCATGCTCGCCATCGTCCGCCGCCAGATGCAGCAGGCCCCCAGGCAAAGCGCAGCACCTTACCTCCTGGTCGATGCCGCCCTCCTCTTCGAGCTTGGTTTCGAGCGGGAGCTCGACTGCGTCGTGGCCGTCTTTGCACCGAGCGCCCTCTGCCTCGAGCGGACCATGGCCCGCGATGGGCTCTCGCGCACCGAGGCGGAACAGCGGATGGCCGCCCAGCTCCCCCAGGAGGAAAAGTGCCGCCGCGCCGATTACGTCCTGGATAACAGCGGCGATCTGACCGCGCTGCAAGCACGCATCGTGGCGCTACACGCGTGGCTTCTGCAGCAGAAAAGCTCTTTACATTAAGCTTGCTTTTTAATATATTCCCCTATCTGCCCGCCTTTCAAAACCCGATCTCCTCCTTGCGGAAAATGGGCGCGGAAAAATCAGCTCCTATAAGATTTCTCCTCTTTGCCCTGCTTCTTGCGGCCATGCTGCCGGCGTAGCTCACGCTGCACAGTAGATAACTATCCCGCAACATCGCGAGGCTTTCATGCGGTCCCTGTTGCACGGCAGACCTGCCGTTAAAATTCTGCTCCCCTTTGCCGCGGGCATCGTCTGGGCACGCTGGAGCGTCCTCCCCTGGCTGATTCCTGCCCTCAGCCTTGTCCTCTTGCTGGCCGCTGCGTTCATCGGCATGCGGCGCTGGAGCGCGCTCCTCTTCACGGCTGCCGTCCTCCTCGCCTTCTTCTGCGCCGGATGGCTGCGTCTGGCTCTCCTTTTGCAGCTGACACCGCGAAATGACGTGCGCAGGGTGGCGGACTGGCCCGCCCTGGTGAACCTCGAAGGGACCATTTCCGGTCCCGTCGAATGGAGGGGCGACCGGCAGATCTTCTGCCTTGAGATCGATTCGCTCTGGAGCGAAGAGCAGGGGTTCGCCGCCCGCGGCCGGACGCGGGTCATCTATTACGATACCCTCCTGACACTGCGGCAGGGGGACCGGCTGGTGGCCAAGGGGATGCTGCGCTCGCCGGCAGGCGCCGGCAATCCAGGTGCATTTGATTTCCGCGCCTGGTTGGCCAGCCAGGGGATCCATACCCAGCTTTCCGTTTCCAGCCCGGCCCGTTTGCTGCTCTTGGAGCGCGACCGGGATCCCTGGATCCAGCGCTTGCTGGTGCGCCCCGTCCGCGAGCACATCCTCCGTGTGATCGATAGCGGCCTCGAGGGCGAGAGCCGCGCCCTGCTTCGCGCCCTCCTGGTCGGGGTGCGCTCCGATATCGATGATGAACTGCGGCAGGAGTTCAGCGCGGTTGGGGTGGTCCACATCCTCGCGGTCTCGGGGCTCCATGTCGGCTTCGTCCTGGCCACGCTTCTGCTCTGTATCAACGTCCTGCGGATTCCCCACCGGGCCCGGTTGCCGCTGCTGCTGGCGGCGCTCTGGCTCTATGTCCAGGTCACCGGCTCGGCTCCGCCGGTGGTGCGCGCGGCGGTCATGGCCGCCTTGGTGCTTGCAGCGCCAGCGCTGCAAAGAAAACTCGACCCGGTCAACGCCATCGCCCTGGCCGCCTTTGTAATATTGCTCGGCAACCCGCTCGACCTGTTCGCGGCGGGCTTTCAGCTCAGCTTTGCGGCGACCCTTGGCATTCTGCTGATCTACCGGCATCTCGATCAGTGGGCGGCCAATCACATCGTCTGGTGGCGGCGCTGGGATCATTCGTGGCGCAAAGCGGCGCTGCAGCTGTTGATGGTCAGCCTGGCAGCCCAGGCGGCCACTTTGCCGTTGACGGTCTGGTATTTCAATACCTTGCCGCTGCTCGGTCTCCTGGCCAATCTGTTGGTTGTGCCGCTGGCCTCGCTCATCGTCATGACCGGTTTTACCGCGGTTGGAGCGGCGTTGATCTCACCCTGGGCCGGTTTCATCTTTCTCCAGTGCGACTGGCTTCTCCTGCATCTGCTCACTGCCATCGTCAAGGGGGCTGCCGATGTGCCAGGTGCCGTCCTTGAGGTGGCTACCCCCTCGCTCTGGTTGCTGGCACTCTGGTATTTGGCGCTTGGCGGGCTGCTCTCCTGGCCACGGCCGCGGATAGCCAGGGGCTGGTTCCTGGCAATGCTGGTTGTCGCGAACGGCTGGATCTGGACTCAGGCGCTGCGGCCGCGGTGTCAGGCGCAGGTGCTCTTTTTTGATGTCGGCCAGGGCGACGCGGCGATGCTCGCCTTCCCCAACGGGGTGCACCTGCTCATCGATGGGGGGGAGGCGAACGAGCGCCTTGACTGCGGCGAGCGCATCCTGCTGCCCTGGATGCGCCGCCATGGTATTCGGGCCGTCGATGCGGCGCTGGTCACCCATTCGCACAGCGACCATGCCGGTGGCGTGGCGGCCTTGCTGCGGCGGAGAAGAGTCCGGACGCTATACCACCCCGGCGGCACAGCTCTACCGGCATTCCACAGCCTCGACAGCCTCGCCCAGTGTTTCGGGGTACCGTTTCATGCCGGACTGACAGGGAACGATCTCTTTCCGGCGCCGGGCGCCTGGCTGAGAATCTTGCATGCGGGCGGCGACGGTGGGGAACCCTGGGATGAGAACAATGGTTCAATGATCATCCGGCTCCAGTATGGGCGCCGGAGCTTTCTCTTCCTTTCCGATATTGAGGAGGCGGGTGAAGCAGGCCTGCTGGAAAACGGTGAACTGCTTCGTAGTGATGTAGTCAAGGTAGCCCACCATGGCAGTTCGACCGCCAGCACCGACACCCTGCTGGCCGCCACGGCGGCGCGCTACGCGGTGATCTCGGTGGGGCGCGGCAACCGCTACGATCTGCCCTCGCCTGCCGTAGTCGCTCGCTGGCAGGCAAGCGGCGCCCGTGTGTTTCGCACCGACGAGTCCGGGGCGGTGCTCTTTGCAACCAACGGCGACTCCCTGCGCTGCCTGCGGCCCTGAGGGGGCGCTGCAGCGGCGGAGCCGTCAAACTCAACAGAACCGATGAGACGGGAAATTTGCTCAGCCATGGATTGGTTATATCATGAAAGGGAGTTGTGGCAGGCGGGATTCCGCCACGTCGCCGGGATCGATGAGGCGGGCCGCGGTCCCCTGGCCGGCCCCGTCGTCGCTGCGGCGGTACTCTTCGCTCCGGAAACCGCGGTCATCGCCGGGATCAACGATTCAAAAAAGCTCTCTGCCGCCCGCAGGGAGTTGCTCTTCACGGGAATCATGGCGACTGCCCTCGCTATCGGAGTCGGCATGGCCTCGCATGAGGAGATCGACCGCCTCAATATCTTGCATGCGACCTATCTGGCCATGGAACGAGCAATCGCCCGCCTCGATCCCGAGGCGGATTATCTCCTCGTCGACGGCCGCAGCGTGCCGCAGAGCAATACCCCGGCCCGGGCGATCGTCCGGGGCGACAGCTTGAGCCAGAGTATCGCCGCTGCTTCCATCATCGCCAAGGTAACCAGGGACCGGATGATGATAGAACTGCATCAGCACTATCCCGAGTACGGCTTCACCGCCCATAAGGGCTATCCGACTGCGGCGCACATTGAAGCCATCCGCCGCTACGGACTCTCGCCGGTGCATCGCCGTTCCTTTCACCCCAAAGCGCTTGAGGAGTTCTGAGTGGCGGATCCACTGAACCGTCAGCAGCGTGTGGGCCGGGCGGGCGAGGAGCAGGCTGCCCGCTACCTCCAGCAGCAGGGTTGCACGATCCTTGCGCGCAACTTTCGCACCCGGCATGGCGAGATCGATCTCATCGCCCGCGAGCGGGAGGTGCTGCTCTTCGTCGAGATCAAAACCTGCTCATCGGATTCCTTTGGTCGGCCGGAGAGCTGGGTCACCCCGCGCAAACAGCGCCGCATCGCCGGCGCCGCTCTGACCTGGATCCACCAGCACCACTGCGAAAACCAGGACTGCCGTTTCGATGTCATCGCCATCGACCTCCGCCAGGGTGAAGCCGGCTTGATGCACCTGCGCAATGCCTTCTGGATGTCCGACATGGCGGGGCGATTTTGAAACGCCTATGGATAAAAATCGGCCCCTGGCTGCTCGAATTGGCCAAATGGGGCGCCGTGATCTATTTGCTTCTCCCGCTGCGCAACGCGGGCGAGGAGGCGGTCGATTTCAGCCGCGTCGTCCTCGGTATTCTGCTCTTCATCCTTTTCAGCGGCAAGATGTTTTATGACGCCATCCTCGACCAGTATAAACGCCGCAAAGCGACCTCGGCCGGCGGTGAGATTATCGCGATGATCGGCATGGTCGTGGTCATGGCCATCGTCGTCGGCCTGGTGGTGGTGAGCATCGGCCTGACGGTTTTTTATTACCTGCAGCAGGGGGATACACCGTGATACGAGCTGCAAGCAGTCGCCGGGGTCCCTCCAGGGGCATTTTTTTGCTTGATTCCAATCATATAGTTATATAAATTATCAAGATTTAAAATACGAAACCTATGCAAAGCCACCTTAGCTCAGTCGGTAGAGCGGCTCACTCGTAATGAGCAGGTCGTCGGTTCGATTCCGACAGGTGGCTCATGCTATTTCTGGCGTGGAGGCAGGGCAATGAACCCGAATCTGGAAAAACTCATGAAACAATGGATCCTGGCCCTCGCGCTGACGGCTATGGGCACAGCGAGCCTGGCCTCCACTCCCGGCGGAACGGCGGGCTTTCAGTTTCTCAAGACGCACACCAGCGCGCGTTCCGCCGGAATGGCCGGCGCCATGGTAGCGGTCTCCCCCGACCCCGGTGCCATACATTACAATCCTGCCATTATCGCCTTCACCGGCAGTCGTTCCGGCAGTTTCAGCTACCTCCACCATCTCCTCGATTTCAATGCTGGTCACATTGTCTACCTGCAGCCCCGTACCGGCCCGGGCACTGCCGCCGCCGCCATCGATTATATGGATTATGGGGACTTTGACAAACGTGATCAGGACAACCAGGATCTTGGCCAGTTTCATGCGGGGAGCATTGCCTTCACTGGCGGCTATGGCCTGCAGCCACTGCCCCATCTTGCCGTCGGCCTTGCGATCAAGTATGTCCGCGCCGCAATCGATGACTACGCCTCGGACGCCGTGGCCTTCGATGGCGGCCTGATCTACCGCATCCCCAGCCAGCAGCTGGCGATTGGCGCCAGTTTTGCGAACGCCGGCAAGGTTCTCAGCGCCTATATCATTCGCAAGGATCCGCTTCCCGCGGTCTTCCGCTTCGGTCTCTCCAAGGGACTTGCTCATCTGCCCCTGGTGCTGAGTCTGCAGCTCTATAAATATTCGGATGAGGAATGGCACGGTGCTCTCGGCGGCGAGTTCACCGTCTATGAGAACGTCTTCCTGCGGCTTGGCTACGATCAGTCCGGAAGAGAGCTGCACGTCGATCAATCGAACGATCGTTTCGCCGGCGCCGCCCTGGGACTCGGTACCGTCTGGCGCGACTACCGGATCGACTACGCCATCAGCTCCATGGGCGCTCTGGGCGTTCTCAATCGCTTTACCCTTTCGGGCAGCTTTTAACCGGCATATAAGCCGGCCGTGCCCCCTAACAAGGGTCATACCATGAACCCGGATCAACCGCACCCTGTTACCGTACCCGCCCTGATTGATTACAAACGACGCGGCGACAAGATCGTCGCGCTTACGGCCTATGATGCCCTCTTTGCCCGGTTGCTTGAGGAGTCGGGTATCGATGTAATTCTGGTCGGGGATTCTGCCGCGCAGGTCTGCGCCGGCCGCGAATCGACCCTGCCGATGACCATGGAGGAGGCGCTTTACCACAGCCGCATGGTGCGCCGCGGCGTGCGGACGGCCCTGCTGGTTGCGGATATGCCCTTTCTTTCCTATCAGGTTTCCGCAGAGGAGGCCTTGCGTAATGCCGGCCGCTTCTTCAAGGAGGCGGAAGTCGATGCAGTCAAGCTTGAAGGCGGCATAACCATCGCCGGCACGGTTCGGCAACTGGTCCAGGCCGGCATGCCGGTCATGGGGCATCTCGGGTTGACGCCGCAGTCGGTGCACCGGTTTGGGGGCTACCCCGTGCAGGCGACCGAGACCTGGGCGGCGGAGCAGCTCCGCGTCGATGCCCAGGCGCTGCAACAAGCCGGCATCTTCGCGTTGGTGCTGGAGAAGATCCCAGCGGAGCTGGCCCGAAAGGTCACCGCTGAGCTGGAGGTGCCGACCATCGGAATCGGGGCCGGCCCGCATTGCGACGGGCAGATTCTGGTCACCCACGACATGCTTGGGCTCTTTGAAGCGTTCCGTCCCAAATTCGTGCGTCGCTACGCCGAGCTGGCCGCGGTCGTACGCCAGGCCTGCGGCCGCTACGCGGAGGAGGTACGCAGCGGCGCCTTCCCCGGCCCCGACGAAAGTTATTGAACTGTAGAGGAGCAGGTGGATGTCCGATTCCGCTCTCACCGTGATCGTCCGCCCCGAGGAAATGCGGGCCCAGGCTGATCTTTGGCGCAGCCAAGGTTTGACAATCGCCCTAGTGCCGACCATGGGATTTCTCCATGAGGGTCATGCCAGTCTCATCCGGCGCGCGCGCGAGCTGGCGGACCGCGTCGTCGTCAGCATTTTCGTCAATCCGATCCAATTCGGCCCGAATGAGGATTTCGCCGCTTACCCCCGCGATCTCGAGAAGGACAAGGCGCTCGTCACCCGGGAGGGGACGGATCTCCTCTTCGTGCCCGAAGCAGCCGATCTCTATCCCTCCGGATTTCAGACCAGCGTCCACGTGGAGCGACTCACCGCGGGGCTCTGCGGCGCCTCCCGCCCCGGCCATTTTGACGGAGTGACGACGGTGGTCACCCTTCTCTTCCATCTCGCCAAACCGCACATCGCCGTCTTCGGGGCCAAGGATTACCAACAGGCCGCTGTCGTGCGGCGGATGACCCGGGATCTCTGCTTCGGCATTGCGATTGAGGTCGCCCCGATTGTACGCGAGTCCTCCGGACTGGCCATGAGTTCTCGCAACAGCTATCTCTCAGCGCAGCAGCGCGCCGAAGCCACAGTGCTTTACCATGCCCTGCGCCTCGCGGAAGCACTGGTCCGGAGCGGAGAACGGGATGCCGGCCAAATTATCGCCGCGATGCGGATTCTCATCGATGGAATAGCCTCCAGCCGGATCGACTATATCGCCCTCGTCGATCCCGATACCCTGGAGCCCGTCCAGCACATTGTCGCAGACGTCCAGGCCTTGCTCGCTGTCTATATCGGCCGGACGCGGCTGATCGATAACATGCGGCTTGCCGTTAAAAATGACTGATGGGAAAACCCCAAAAAAGCCAAATTAATTGTTGTTTTTCTCGCTATTTTTTATATCTTTATTGATATCAAATCTTTATTTGGGGGTGGGGCGGTATCGCGCGGCAAATAATTACGGGTTAATGGGAAGGAAAAAGGCAGTGAACAAGAGAGCATTTGCCACCAGAAAAGTGTACGTCAAACGGCCTGCGAACCAAAAGCCGGCACGGAGTTCGAGTCCCGCCGCCGGCTTTTTCAAAAAGGGCGGCAAAGACATTCTCATTTGGGGGCTCCTGGTCGTTAATATCGTCCTCATCGCCTCCCTGGTGAAAAAGATCGTGCTGCCAGCCGGCGGTACGCCGACCACCATCGTTAACAGCAGCACCACCAGCGTTGCCGTGCTCAACGGCTGCGGCGTCAAGGGCGTCGCCAACGTCTTCGCCGATGCCCTGCGCGAGAAACAGTACAATGTCGTCGCAGTTGGAAATGCGGAAACTTTCGATTACGAAAAATCGGTCCTGATCAATCGCGGGCAGGTCGAGAACAAGGAGGTCGAGCGGATTGCCTCGATTGTGGGCGTTTCCCGCGACCGCATCCTGACCATCGAAAGCAAAACCGCACAAAGCGATGTCGAATTTGTCGTCGGCGCTGATTACAAGGATCTGCGCGCATACCGCAAAAAACATTGATTCCGGCAGACCTCCCTGCAAGGGGAGGTCTGATCCTTTGGCACCAATCCTCTAACAAGCATGCAGCCCATAATCTTGCTGATCTATAATGGGATTTTCATCCCCCTCTTTTCCTTCATCATTCGCATCGCCTCACTGTTCAACCGTAAAATAGCGCGGGGTTTCGCCGGACGCCGTGATCTCCTGCCGCGACTGCGGGGGCTCTGCGCCGGGCTGCCCCCTGATGCGCCGCGCATCTGGATCCATGTGGCTTCCCTGGGCGAGTTCGAACAGGCCAAGCCGATCGTCCGGGTCTTGCGCGGCCGCCTGCCGCAGTGCAGGATCGTGCTCTCTTTTTTCTCGCCATCCGGCTTCGAGCCCGCCCAGAAATACGCCGAGGCGGATCTCATCACCTACTTGCCTCTTGATTCCTGGCGCAGTACCGGAGCCTTCCTCGACATCTTGCAGCCCGCCGTGCATCTCATCATCCGCCACGACATCTGGCCCAATATGCAGCACCAGTTGCAGCGCCGTCATATCCCGTCGCTCCTGGTCGACGCCAGCCTCACGCCGCAGCGGCTGCGTACGGTGCGGCTGGCGCGCGGCGTGCTGCGGCCGGTCTATGCGACTTTCGCCGAAATCCTGGTGACCACGGCAGAAAATGTCGTACCTTTCCGCTGGATCTATCCTGAACCGGGCAAGATAGCGGTCAGCGGGGACACCCGTTATGATCAGGTGAACCTGCGGGCACTGGAAACCGGAAGGATCGAGATGTTGCGCGCGAGCGGACGGTTCCGGCGCGATCGCTGTATAGTCGCGGGCAGTACCTGGCCGAGCGATGAAAGAGTGATCCTGCCCGCCCTGATCGCAGGGCTGCAGCGGGATCCTGATCTGACGTTGATCATTGCTCCGCATGAGACCACCGAAGAACACCTCCACGGCATCGAGACGACGCTTGCTGCGGCCGAGGTCTCCTTCTTGCGTCTTGCCGGGTTTGATCCGGCCGTCCCCTTTCGCGTGCTCCTGATCGACCGCGTCGGCTTGCTCGCCAATCTCTATGCCCTGGGGAGGCTTGCTTTTGTCGGCGGCGGCTTTGGCCCGGGCGTGCACAGTGTACTGGAGCCGGCGGCCCATGGCTGTGCCGTCGCCTTTGGACCCCGCCACATCAACTCGCTTGAGGCCGCCGAACTAAAACGCCGCGGCGGCGGTATCGAAATCACGACGACCGAGGAGATGCAGCGCCTGCTCGAGAGATTTCTTGAGCAGGGTGAGACTATCCAGACCAGCGGGGAGGAGGCCTTGAAGATGGTCCGGGAGAATCTGGGGGCCAGCGCGCGGGTCGTTGATGCCATCATTCGTCATTTGCCGGCAGGAGAGGAGCGCAACCATGGATGAGCTGCGGGGGATCGCCTGGCATGACGGCCGGGTTCGGATCCTGGATCAAACCAGACTCCCCGAAGAGCTGGTCCTACTCGAGATTTCCGATTATCAGGGGATTGTCAAAGCGATCAGGGAGATGAACGTCCGCGGCGCCCCCGCCATCGGCATCGCCGCGGCTTATGGCGTGGTCCTTTCGATCTGGTATCTTGAGGAATCGGACCGTCCCTCGTTCCTCCAGACCGTGAATCAGGCCCTCGAAGCTCTTGGTCATGCACGGCCGACCGCGCGCAATCTCTTCTGGGCTCTCGAGCGCATGCGGGCCGCCCTGATGCGCTTGCTCAGCCGGCCGCTGCGCGAAATCAAACGGGCCTTGCTGGCCGAGGCGCAGCAGATCCATGCCGATGATGTCGAACGCTGCCGTGCGATCGGACGGATGGGCGCGGGCCTGCTGCCGCAGACAAGCTCGGTGATGACTTACTGCAACGCCGGCGCTTATGCAACCGGCGGCTATGGCACCGCCCTCGGCATCATCCGCAGCGCCATGCAGACAGGCAAGAAGGTGCAGGTTTATGCCTGTGAGACCCGACCCTTGCTGCAGGGCAGCCGCATCACCGCCTGGGAACTGGCTGAGGAAGAGATCCCGGTGACTGTCCTGTGCGACAATATGGCCGCCTATGCCATGGCGCGCGGGCTGGTGCAGATGGTCATCGTCGGCGCCGACCGCATCGCCCGCAACGGGGATACGGCCAACAAGATCGGCACCTGCGGCCTGGCGGTTCTCGCGCGGCATTACCGCATTCCCTTTTATATCGCCGCCCCGCTCTCCACTTTTGATCCCGAGATTCGCAGCGGGGACAACATCCCGATCGAACAGCGCAGTGCGGCTGAGATCGAAATTTGCGGCGGCCTGCGGGTGGTGCCTGAAGGCGTCCCCGTCCTCAATCCCGCATTCGACATCACCCCGGCCAAGCTGATCGATGCCTTCATCACCGAGAAGGGTATCCTCCGGCCCCCCTACGATGAAAGTTTGGCAATAATTGAACTAAAAGCTTGATTAAAAAATATTTTTATAGTAAATTTCTTAATATAATATTCAACCTTAACTCGGGAGCATTCAAAATGAAAACATTCTTCTCTCGCATCCTGCCGCTCGTCATGCTGGTCGCTCTTCTGACGCTGACCGGATGCCCGACCAAAGAGGTGACCTCAGCCAAGGTGTACATCAGCCAGAACAACTGGGACAAGGCCATCGAACAACTCGAACAGGCCATTCAGATCACCCCGAAAGATCCCGAGGCGCACTATCTCCTCGGCGAAGGGTACGGCAACAAGGGGATGTGGGATAAAATGAACCAGATGTTCAATGCGTCTCTTGCTCTGGCACCCACCTTCGCAACGCAGATCAAGAACACCCGCGAGAAGTACTGGGTGTCGTCCTTCAATCAAGGCGTTTCCAAGGTGAACGCCAAAGAGGGGCAGACTGCGGATCTCGAAGGCGCTATCAATGAGTTCGCCTCCGCCATTCAAATCGATCCCAGCCGCGTCGAGGCCTACAAAAACCTGGCCTATTCCTATCTGCGCAGCAACAATACCCCAAGCGCCATCGCGACCTATGAAAAGTATCTGACCGTCAATCCCAGAGAGGTCACCATCCTCAACGAGGTAACCCGCCTCTACATGGAAGCCAAGGACTACTCCAAGGCTGAAGAGACCGCACAGCGGACACTGGCTATTGATGCGGCCAATCTGGATGCCATTTCAAACCTGGCCATGGCCTACGATCTCGGCGGCCAGAACGACAAGGCACTGGCAACCTATGAGACCGCCCTGGCCAAGAATCCCAATGACCAGGACCTGCTTTTCAACCTTGCCCGCCTCCACTATCTCAACAAGGAATATGACAAGGCCATCGAGCTTTTTCAGAAGGTCATCACCCTCAATCCCGAGGACTATGATGCCAATCTGAATGTTGGCAATGCCTATCTGACCATGGCCGATGATCTGCGCAAAAGCCTCGTTGAGAAGGAGACCGCCAAGCAGACCGTCTCGGATGCCGATGTGGCCAAGCTGAAGGATTTTTACAAAGCGGCCATCCCCTTCCTGGAAAAGGCAATTGCCGTCAAGTCGGATAACTCGGCGATCTATTACAACCTGGGCGTCGCTTATATCAACATCGGCGATCAGACCAAGGGCGCCGAATTCTTCAACAAGGCCGAACAGCTCCGCAAGTAGCCAGTCTTTTCCCCTGCGAGCCCCGCACGCGCTGTGGGGCTTTTTTTTGCCTTGAATCTCATGCAAATTTTGCGTTTATTATTACTACACATAGCCGTCGCGCTCTGTCGCGGCGAACAAGTTATCAGTGCAGTACGGTGTCAGACGGCGAGTATCTTGTGATCGATCAGGAGCGTGTCAATCGAATCATCGCGCGAGGCAACGTGCCAGGCCACGTTGCGGTGATCATGGATGGAAATGGTCGCTGGGCCCGGGGTCGCGGCTTGCCGCGCACTGAAGGCCACAAGGAGGGGATTGAATCGGTGCGGGCTTGCGTCGAGGCCGCCGGTGCCCTGGGAGTCAAGGCTTTGACGCTGTATACCTTCTCCTCGGAGAACTGGGCGCGGCCGCGCGCCGAGGTGAGCGCCCTGATGTCCCTGCTGGTGCGGACCGTGCGCCGTGAGGCCGATGAGCTGGATCGCAGCAACGTCCGCCTGACTGTGATCGGCGATCTCGATGCACTACCAGCAACGCCGCGTCAAGGTTTCAATGCAGTGACCGCCCGGCTGCGCAAGAACACCGGCCTGGTGCTTAATATCGCCCTGAGCTATAGCGGTCGCCAGGAGATCACCCAGGCGGCCCGGGCGCTGGCTCGCGAAGTGGCCGCCGGCCGTCTCGACCCGGATCAGATCGATGAAGCGCTCTTTGCCCGCCATCTCCAGACCGCAGAGATCGGCGACCCGGATCTTCTTATTCGCACCAGCGGCGAGATGCGCCTGAGCAATTTCCTCCTCTGGCAGCTCGCCTATTCTGAGTTCTACGTCACCCCGATCTTGTGGCCGGACTTCCGCCACGATCAGTTTTTTGATGCAATCGAATCCTACCAGCACCGCGAGCGCCGCTTCGGCAAGGTCACCGGGTGATCCAGCCCTCCCTTTTTTCCGCGATTCCAATCCATTCTCAGGCGATTCCCGACTCGACTATCGCCTGGGCCGCCGCAGGCGGCGGAGCGGTTTCGGAGCGCGGTGCGGCAAGCACCTTTTAAGGGAACTTAATGGCTTTGTAAGAGTAAGATGAAGTACAACCGGAAGGCGAAGCAACGGAAGGAACGCCATGGATTCCGATCGGAATTACGGGGTCAGCCGCCCTTTTGAAATATTTCTCTTTACAAAAATATTAGAATTTATTAAATTTAAAAGTTTTAATCAAACTGGAAAAGGCTGAAACCTCATGACCTTGCTGCACCATCGTAGATACATCCCTCTTGTGCTGCTCCTGCTGATCTTGCCTTTGACGGGTTTTGCCCAGAAACGATCGCTTAAAATCCTTGGCCTCTCTGTGGAGGGGAACAAGACGGTCGACGCGAGCATGATCCGTCTCAGCTCCGGTCTGAATGTCGGCAGCGAGGTCACTGGCGATGGCATTCAGGAGGCCATACGCCGGCTCTGGCGTCTCGCGCTTTTTGCCGATGTCGAAATCGTTGTGGACCGTGAGGTGGCCGACGGGGCCTATCTGACGATCAAGGTGGTGGAGAATCCCCGCCTGGAAAAGGTGGAGATCGAAGGCAACAAGAAGCTGAAAAAAGGCGATATCGAGACCCTACTCAATTTCTACCCTGGTCAGGTGGTCAGCCCCACCCTGATCAGCCGCGCCAAATCCAAGATTTACGACAAATATAAGGAAAAGGGCTACCTCCTGGCCAAGGTCAAGGTCAATCAATATGTCAGCCGCGAGGACAGCAACCGCGTCCTGGTCCGTTTTGTCTTCGATGAGGGCAGCAAAGTCCAGATCGAAAAGATCCGTTTTCATGGCAACAATCATTTCTCCACCAGCCGCCTGCGCAAGCAGATGAAAAAGACCAAGGAAGACCGCTGGTGGCGCGGGGCCGATTTCGATCGGGAAAAATACGCCGAGGACCAGGGCAAACTGCTCGATTTCTATTTCAATCACGGCTTCCGGGACGCCGAAATCCTGCGCGACTCCCTCTCCTATAGCCCCGACCGCAGCGATATGTTCATCGATATCTGGGTGCAGGAAGGGGATCAGTACACCTTCGGCAACGTTACCTGGAAGGGCAACACCGTATTCACCAATGATCAATTGACCGCCAATCTCGGCTTCGCCCCGGGCGAGACCTACAGCAAGAAAAAACTCGACGAAGCCCTGCAGAAACATATCGGCTCCCTCTATTATGACCGCGGCTACATCTATGCCCAGGTGGAACCGACCGAGGTGGTGGCTGAGAACAATGTGCTGAACATCGATTTCACCGTCAATGAGGGCAAACAAGCCCGCGTCAACGAGATCACCATCAGCGGCAATACCCGCACCAAGGACAAGGTCATCCGCCGCGAACTCAAGATCCTGCCGGGCGACATCTTCAGCCGCACCCTCCTCGAACGCAGCCAGCGCGAGGTGTGGATGCTGAACTATTTCGCGAACGTCGAACCCAAGGTCAATCCCATCGATGAAGAGAAGGTCGATCTTGAATTCAAGGTCGATGAAAAGTCGACCGATACCGCCAACATGTCCGCCGGCTATTCCGAGGTCGACAAATTCATCGGTTCGCTCGGCCTGGCCATGGCCAACCTCTTCGGCAACGGCCAGCGGCTGAGCTTCGACTGGAATTTCGGGCGCTATTACCGATCCTTCAACATCGGTTTCACCGAACCGTGGCTCAGGGACACCCCGACCCTGGCAGGTGTTTCCGTATATGACACCAAACGCGATGCTGCCTATTATGGCTACAAACAGGCGAGCCGGGGCTTCTCCATGCGGCTCGGACGCGATCTGACCTGGCCGGATAACTTTTTCCGCAGTGACTTCATTTACGGACTGGATGAAACGACGCTCTCGGATTTCAATTCGTACTACATCGCCGCCAACCCCAACGGTATCGTCACCCAGGATTGGCCCTTGACCAGCAGCAGCATCACCCATATCGTCACCCGCAACAGCCTCGATCGTCCCGAATTCCCGACTGCGGGATCGGAAATCACCCTGACCAACGAGCTGAGCGGAACCTTTCTTGGCGGCAACGTCGATTTCCACAAACATACCTTCCGCATGGACTGGTTCATGCCCTCATACTGGAAGCTGGTGTTGTACTCGAGCTTTCAGGCGGGCTATATGCAAACCATCGGCAACAATTCCCGGATCCCGTATCTGGAATATTTTTTCATGGGCGGCGACGGCCTCTCGCGCTCCATCCCCCTGCGCGGTTACGACGACCCGCTCGGCGAAAGCACATCCTATATCGAGGCAGGAGGCAAATCCTATCTGAAATACACCGCTGAACTGCGCATTCCCATCGCGCCCAATCCGACCATTTTTGCCCTGCTTTTCGCCGAGGCGGGCAAAACCTGGTCCAGTTTCCGCCTTGCCAATCCCTTCGCCATGAAGCGCTCGGTCGGCATCGGTGGACGCGTCTATATGCCCATGATCGGCATCATCGGCTTCGATTACGGCTACGGGTTCGACCGGGTGGATGCCCTGGGGAACCCCGACCCCAAATGGAAGATGCACTTCGTCTTTGGACGAAGCTTCTGACGGAAATCATTATTCCACTTACATACCCAATACCAGGAGGTAATCGTGAAAAAAATGCAATGGGTTCTTGTCACCGCGGCCGCGCTGGTTTTTTGCGCCGGCGCCGCCTCTGCGCAGAAACTGGCCTACATCAACTCGCAAAAGATCATCGCGACCTACAAGGAAGCCCAGGATGCCCAGGAGCGCCTGAACAAGATCAGCGCCGGTTGGGAAGAAGAGGCCAAACTGATGCAAAAGCAGTTCCAGGACCTCGGCGAGCAGCTGGAATCCCAATCCCTGCTCCTGAGCGATGAGCGCAAACAGGAGAAGCAGCAGGAACTGCAAAGCCTTTACATGAAGATCCAGCAGTACCAGTCGGAAAAGTGGGGCCAGAACGGCGAACTCTACAAGAAACAGGAAGAGATGATGCAGCCTATTTTTGACAAGATCAATGCGGCTATCAAAAAGATCGCCTCTGAGCAAAGCTATGATTTTGTCTTCGATAGCGTCAACGGCAATATCGTTTACGCCAGCCCGAAGCAGATCGATCTGACCGATGAGGTTCTCGCCGAGCTGGAGAAGGGCCTCCCAGCCAAGACGACACCGACGCCCGCCAAGACGTCCAGGTAGCATACCCCGGTCCGCACCGCCGGCCATGCCCGGCCGGCGGTATCAGGACCCGATACGACACGGACACCCCCAAGAGAGCGGTCCCGGCCCTGGCCGGGAACGGCGCTGGCACGGCCGGACCTCCGCTCTCTCCCAGGTGTGCCGTGTTTCGGCTTTTATGACGCCGCCGCCGCACGCCGCAGCCGGAGCGGTGGAATTAGTCGCCCATCCCCATTGTTTCATCCAGCGGAGAGCTTTTTAAGGATTGCATATGGCCTATCGTCTTGCAGAGATCGCAGCCTGGGTTGGCGCCGTCATCGATGGCGATGACACCCTTGAGATCACCGGACTGGCCAAGATCGAGGAGGCTCAGGACGGCCAGCTCTCTTTTATCGCCAATCCCAGATACGAAAAATACATCGATGAGACAGGCGCTTCAGCGGTGCTGGTCGCCGAGAACTTTCCAGCTTGCGGCAAAACCCTGCTGCGCTGCGCCGATCCCTACTACGCCTTTCTCCAGGTGGTTGAACGCCTCTATGGCGGTCCCCCGGCACTCCCCGCCGGCATCCATCCGACAGCGGTTATCGGCGAGGGGTGCCAGATCGGCCCCGATTGCGCCGTCGGGCCCTTGGTCGTTCTCGGCCGCAACTGCCGCCTCGGCCCCCGTGCTCAGCTTCATCCCGGGGTCGTCCTCGGCGATGAGGTGCAGATCGGCGAAGATTCGGTGCTCTACGCTAATGTCTCGGTGCGCGAACGCTGCCGGATCGGCGCGCGCGCAATCGTTCACTGTGGCGCCGTTATCGGCTCGGATGGCTTTGGCTTTGCCTTCAAGGAGGGGTGCTATCACAAGATCCCGCAGACCGGGATCGTGATCGTCGAGGACGATGTCGAGATCGGTGCCAACACCACCATCGACCGTGCCACCCTGGGGGCGACCGTCATTCATGCCGGGGTCAAGCTCGACAACCTCATCCAGGTTGCTCACAATGTCGAGATTGGCAGCCATACCGCCATCGCCGCACAGGCGGGGATTTCGGGCAGTTCCAAGGTGGGCGCTTATGTCCGGATGGGGGGACAGGTTGGAATATCCGGCCATCTTCATATCGGCGATCGTGTGGTCCTCGGCGGCCAGGCCGGGGTGACCAAGGATATCCCCGAGGGGCTCTTTTATTCAGGCTACCCCGCGCGGCCGCACATGCAGGCCATGCGGGAAGAGGCCGGATTGGCCCGGCTCCCGGAGCTGCTGAAACGGGTCAAACAGCTCGAAAAAGAGGTCGCCGCTTTGTCCCATTCGGCGGACGCGCATCGCGAAGCACCGTGCGACCAGGCACGGCATGGAAATCTGGAGGATGAATGATTAAAAATCAGCGCACGATTAAACACCCCGTCTCCTATGCCGGCGTCGGACTCCACACCGGCAATAAAACCAAAATCACCTTCGTCCCCGCTCCGGCCAACACCGGCATCCTTTTCCGCCGCGTGGACATGCCAGACAGCCCGGTCATCCCGGCCGATGTCGATCACGTCATCGATATCTCACGCGGCACCACCATCGGCATCGGCGAGGCCCGAGTCCACACCGTCGAGCATGTCCTCGCCGCCGTCAGCGGCCTCGAAATCGACAACCTCATTTGCGAGGTCGACGGCAACGAGCCGCCGGTAGGTGACGGCAGCGCCCTGCCTTTCGTCGAGATCTTGCTCAAGGCCGGATTCGATGAACAGGATTCGCCGCGTGATTACCTGGTGATCGATAAAACCATTGCCTATCGCGACGCCGAGCGTGGCATCGACATCGTCGTCTTTCCCTCCGACGAGTTCCGTATCACTTTCATGGTCGATTATAAAAACCCGGCCCTGGGCACGCAATATACAGCGATGTACTCCCTCTACGAAGAGTTCGCCACCGAGTTCGCGGCCGCCCGCACCTTCTGCTTTCTCAGCGAGGTCGAGCAGCTGCGCAGGGCCAATCTCATCCGCGGCGGCGCCCTCGACAACGCCGTGGTCATCATCGACCGCGAAATGAGCGAGGATGAACTCGGCGAACTGCGTGAACTCTTCGAAATCGACGAAAAGGTCACCCTCTCCACCAACGGCATCCTTAACGGCAAGACCCTGCGCTACCCCAATGAGCCGGTGCGCCACAAGGCGCTGGATCTCATCGGCGACCTTGCCCTGCTGGGCATGCCCCTCAAGGCTCATGTCATGGCCGCCCGCTCCGGCCATGCCGCCAACGCCGAACTGGTCAAACTCATCCGCAAGGAATATAAAAAGAAACTGATCCGCTCCAAGTACAAGAGCGACAACAAGGGGGTCTTTCTCGACCAGGAGGCCATCCTCAAGATCCTACCGCACCGCTATCCCTTCCTCCTCGTCGACCGCATCATCGATCTGGTCCCGGAGGAGCACGTCATCGGCATCAAGAATGTGAGCTTCAATGAGCCCTTCTTCCAGGGACATTTTCCCGGCAAGCCGATCATGCCGGGGGTCCTGGTGGTCGAGGCGATGGCCCAGGTGGGCGGCATCCTCCTCCTCAACACGGAGACCGATCCCAATGCCAAGCTGGTCTATTTCACCGGCATTGACAATGTCCGTTTCCGCAAGACTGTCACGCCAGGTGACACCATCCGTTTCGAGGTCGAGCTGACCGCCAGCCGCCGCTCGATGTGCAAAATGGCGGGACGCGCCTTTGTCGATGACGAGTTGGTTTGCGAAGCCGAGCTGATGGCGGCCATCGTGGACCGCAACACTACGACGTCGGTGACGGAATAAACAACCGAGCACTCTGCAAAAAGCCTGTAAAGGACCCATCCCGTGACTGATATTCATCCTACTGCCCTGATCGACCCGCAAGCCCGGATCGGCGACAACGTCCAGATCGGCGCCTTTGCCATCGTTGAAGGCGATGTGGCCATCGGCGAGGGAACGACCATCGGGCCGCATACCCTGATCGCCGACGGGGCGCGCATCGGCAAGAATTGCCGCATCCACAACGGCGCCGTCGTCGCCACCTTACCGCAGGACCTCAAGTTCGGCGGCGAGGCGACCCTCTTTGAGATCGGCGATAATACAACCATCCGCGAATTCGCCACCCTCAACCGCGGTACCGCCGCCCATGGCAAGAGCTCCATCGGAAGCAATTGCCTGCTCATGGCCTATACCCATGTCGCCCACGATTGCACCGTCGGTAATAACGTCATCATGTCGAACGGCGTCCAGCTCGGCGGCCATGTCACCATTGAGGACTGGGCTATCATCGGCGGCATGACCCCCGTCCACCAGTTCTGCCATGTCGGCCAGCACTGCATGATCGGCGGCGGCTTCCGCGTCATCCAGGACGTTCCACCCTACATTCTGGCCTCCGAGGAACCGCTGCGCTTCTGCGGGCTCAATTCGATCGGCCTGCGCCGACGCGGCTTCAGCAGCGAGACCCTGCTGCAGCTGAAGCGGGTGTACCGCCTCCTCTATCGTTCGAACCTGAATGTCAGCCAGGCGGTGGAACGCATCAAGGCGGAATTTGAGCTGACCCCGGAGATTACCAACATCCTCCGTTTCATCGAAACCGCTGATCGCGGCATTCTCCATTGAACGGGAGCGGGAAGGGCGTGGAAGCATGGCGCTTTATCGACAGCGGCTTCGCGGACGGCTTTACCAACATGGCCGTCGACACCGCCCTGGCGCGGTGCCACGACGGGCGGCCCGTTTTGCGCGTCTATGGCTGGAAGCCCCCCGCCATCTCGCTCGGGCATCATCAGCGCCTGAATGACCTCGATCTGGAAAAATGCGGCCGGGACAATCTCGATGTCGTCTTTCGTCCTACCGGCGGGCGCGCCGTCCTTCACGCCGATGAGGTCACCTACGCGGTCATACTCGGCCCCGGCAGCCGCCTCTACGACCCCTGCATTCTGCCGCTCTACGAGCGCATCAGCGCCGGATTGACCGCAGCGCTCAGGCAGCTCGGCGTGGCCCTCGAATTCGAGCGCAACGCCCGCGCCCTGCCGCTGCGTGAAAAGAGCGGCCTCGACCGTCTCTGCTTCGCCTCCGCGATCCGCTATGAGCTGGGGCACGACGGCAAAAAGGCCATCGGTAGCGCCCAGCGCCGCTTCGGGCCGGTGGCCTTGCAGCATGGCTCAATCCTTCTTGGCGACGCGCATCTGCAGCTGGTGGACTATCTGAGCAGGAGGGAAGAGGGGTGGCAGCTCCAGGCGCGCCGGTTCATGCAGGAAAAAACCCTTTGCTTGAATGAAATCGCGCCCCGGCCGCTCGAATACAGCCAGGTTGCGGCCGCCTTGCGTGATGGTTTCGCAACCCGCTGGGGGATCTCTTTTTCCGATTCGGCGCTCAGCCGGGAGGAAGAGGCGGAAGCGCTGCGATGGCGCCAGATCTTCCGGGACCAAACCGCGATGGATGCGCAGCATGACTGAAAAACGGCTTGTCATTCTCGGCAGCACCGGCTCCATCGGCCTCAATGCCCTGCATGTGGTAGAACAAAAGCCGGAGCGCTTCCGGGTGGTGGCGCTCTCCACCCATCAGCAAATCGACCATCTGCTGCGTCTTGCGGCGCGACACCGACCTGCTGTGGTGGCGATCACTGGGGCTGCACCGGATCCCGATCAGCGCGCGGCCTTCCGGGCCCTTGGCGTGGAGATCTGGACAGGTTCCGATGCCCTGCGCCGCTTGTGCTCAGAGATGGAGTACGATCTGCTGGTCAATGCGGTCGTCGGGGCGGTCGGCTTTGTGCCAACCCTGGCGGCGGTTGAACTCGGACGCACGGTGGCTCTCGCCAACAAGGAGGCGCTGGTTATTGGCGGCGCCCTGGTGACGCGCGCAGCCGCCGCCAGCGGCACGACGATCCTGCCGATTGACAGCGAGCACAGTGCCATCTTTCAATGCCTTCGGGGCGAGGAAAACAAGGCGGTGGAGGAACTCCTCCTCACCGGGTCGGGCGGGCCGTTCCGCAGTTGGCCGGCCGAAGAGATGGGGATGGTCACGGTCGAGCAGGCCCTGAAGCACCCGAACTGGACGATGGGTCGCAAGATCACCATCGATTCCGCCACGATGATGAACAAGGGATTGGAAATCATCGAAGCCCACTGGCTCTTTGCCGTAGCGGCTGATCGCATCCGGGTGGTTATCCATCCGCAGTCGATCGTTCATTCGTTGGTGGCCTTTCATGACGGATCGGTCAAGGCGCAGCTGGGCGTACCGGACATGCGCGTACCGATTCAGCTGGCAATGACCTGGCCGGAGCGGCTGGATTCAGCTTTTCCACGTCTCGATTTTTATGAAATGCCGCCGTTGACCTTCGCCCGACCCGACGAGGACAAGTTCCCGGCCCTGGCCTTGGCGCGCGCGGCCCTGAGGGCCGGCGGCTCCGCCCCGGCGGTCCTCAATGCGGCCAATGAGGCGGCGGTGCACCTCTTTCTCGACAAACGGATCGGCTATCTCGACATCGCCCGGCTCATCGATGCCGCCCTGCAGGCTCATGTTTTGCAGAGCAGCCCGGATGCCGCCACCCTGCTCGAGGCCGACCGATGGGCGCGGACCTTCGTCGCCGCACGATACAGCCGGTGATGCTGCTCAGGCCCCCGCTCCGCAAATAACTACAACGGATTGATCAAGGGAGTTTACATGCTGTTAATCATGAGTTTGATGACAACCTATCTGCTGCCCTTCATTGCGGTTCTGGGCATCCTGATTCTCGTCCACGAGCTCGGCCATTTTCTCACAGCCAAAGCCTCGGGAATCCGGGTCGAGCGTTTCTCGATCGGCTTTCCGCCGCGGCTTTTCGGCAAGCAGATTGGCGAGACCGACTATTGCATCTCGGCCCTGCCGCTGGGCGGCTATGTCAAAATGTCGGGGATGATTGACGAGACCATGGATGCCGCGGGGGTAAAAGGGGAGCCCTGGGAGTTTATGTCCAAGCCCCTTTGGATCCGGGCGATCGTTCTTTTCGCCGGTTCCGCTTTTAATGTGCTTTTCACCATCGCGGTCTTTACCGTGAGCGTCTTCATCACCGGTGTGCCGCAACCGGTCGGCCCGGTCGTCGGCCGGGTTATAGAGAACATGCCCGCCCAGGCGGCCGGGATCCAGGCTGGCGACCGGATCGTCCGCATCGACCAGACTCCGATTACCGCCTGGGACGATCTGATCAAGATCATCCACAATTCTCCGGACAAGACGATAACCATCGAGTGGGAGCGCAACGGCGCACCGATGTCCGCGCAGATCACCCCCAAACTCGACAAGATGCTCGGCTACGGCCTGGTCGGCATCGATGCTAAAACCATCAACGTCCGCCCCGGCGTTTTCCGGGGCATCGCCCTCGGCTGGGAGTCGAGCTGGAACCTGACGCGCATGATGTTCCGCTCCTTCGGCATGCTCTTTTCGGGGGATGTTTCCGTCAAGGAGGGCCTGGCGGGGCCGGTGCGGATCGCGCAGATGACCGGCGAGACCGCCAAGGCCGGATTCGGCAGCCTGGTGATGTTCATGGCCCTGCTCAGTCTCAATCTGGGGATTATTAATCTTTTTCCCATACCCGGTCTGGATGGAGGTCACCTACTGCTGCTGGCGATCGAGGGGGTGATCCGCAAGCCGATCTCGACCCGGGTGCGGCTGATCGTCCAGCAGGTCGGCATGGCGCTGCTGCTGGCGCTGATGCTGTTTGTTATTTTTAATGATTTCTCCAATATATTCTAATCTCCAGCGTATACCGGCTCCTGCCCGCCCGGGCGGGAGTCGACCCCGCCCAACCACCTCCACCCTCGCGCCCACCCAACCCTACGCTTCCAACCGCCCCAAATACTTCTTGCAGATATCCCAAATAAATGTTAATTTTCACATTGAAAGAAAATTTCTTTCCAAAAATCCAGACCCTTTTTGCAACGGGAGGCGCTTTGGAACCCAAGAAAACCGCATTATATGACATCCACGTCGCGGCCGGCGGCAAGCTGGTCGAGTTCGCCGGCTATTATATGCCCATCCAGTATCGCGGCATCATCGAGGAGCATCGCCGTGTCCGCGCAACCGCCGGCCTCTTCGACGTCTCCCATATGGGCGAATTCTTCGTCAAAGGCCCCAATGCCGAGGCCTTTCTGCAAAAAATCACCATCAACGACGTCAGCAAGCTGGCCGTGCGGCAGGTGCAGTATTCCGCGATGTGCTATGAGGATGGTGGCATCGTCGATGATCTGCTGATCTACCGCTTCCCCGACCATTACCTGATGGTGGTCAACGCAGCCAACCTGGAGAAGGACTGGGCCTGGGCCAACCGCCACCTGATCGACGGCGTGACCCTGACCAATGAGAGCGACAACCTCTCGCTGCTCGCTCTGCAAGGGCCGATGGCGCAGCGGATCCTGCAGAAGCTGACCGCCCTCGACCTCAATGGCCTCGAGTACTATTGGCTGGATGAGGCGGAGGCCGCCGGAGTCCCGATGATGATCTCGCGCACCGGCTATACCGGAGAACTGGGTTACGAGCTGATGTTTGAAAACCGCCATGCCGTCCGGGTCTGGCAAGCGGTGATGGCGGCGGGAGCGGAGTTCGCCATCGAGCCGATCGGCCTTGGCGCGCGTGATACCCTGCGCCTGGAAATGAAATACTGCCTCTACGGCAACGACATCGACCAGACCACCAACCCCCTCGAAGCCGGGCTCGGCTGGATCACCAAACTCAACAAGGGCGAGTTCATCGGCCGCGAAGCCTTGCTGGCCGTCAAGGCCGCCGGCCTCAAGCGCAAGCTGATCGGGTTCGACATGCCCGGAAAGGCCTTCCCGCGCCATGGCTATGCGATCTGGAAGGACGGCGAACGCATCGGCACCGTCACCAGCGGCACCTTCGCGCCCAGCCTTGAAAAGGGCATAGGCACCGGCTACGTTCCGGCCGCGCTGGCGGCGGTCGGCACGCCGATCGAGATCGAGATCCGCAGCACCCGCATGCCGGCCGCGGTCTGCGAAACCCCCTTTTACAAAAAACAGTAACGGACGCCCGGCACCATGGCCAAGCGCATCAAGAAAAGAACGCCGGTCAAAGCCGAGCCGCTGCTCGACGCCCGCAAGCGCGAGGAGATGCTCGGCATTTTGCTGATTCTCTTCGGGCTTCTTCTGGCCATCGGCCTGCTGACCTATCAGAATGAGAATCCGCAGGATGTCAATCCCAGCCTGGTGAGGAACCAGTTGGGAATCGCCGGCGTCTATCTCTCCTGGGCCCTCATCCACGGGACCATCGGCTATCCGGTGGTCGTCCTGCCCTTCATTTTCATCGCCATGGGGATTTTCAAGCTCCTCGGGCGCCAGACCCTGCCGCTGCGGCATTGGGCTTGGTTTACTTTTCTGCTGGCGCTTTATATTTCCATGGGATTTGCAACCTGGCATTACATCCAGGGCGCGCCCTCTGCCCAGCTCTACGAGTATTCCGGTTTCATCGGCGTGCTCCTGGCGACCCTGCTGCGCAAGCTGATCGGCGTCACCGGTGCGGTCATTGTCCTGATCGGGCTGACGGTGATCAATATCGTCATCTTCACCTCGTTCTCCCTGCGCGAGCTTTATGCCAACCTATCGGCCGGTTTCTCGCGGCTGGGCGTGCGCATCAGCCAGAACATCCGTTCGATACGCGGCGTCAAGAGCAAGCCGGAGGTAGCCGTGAAGCGGTTCCGCGCCGCCGAGCCGCAGGGACCGGTCGTCACCCGGCCGCTGCCGATCGACCTCGCCGACGAGGAGGAGGAGCGGCCGCCGGTTCGGGTGGCGATGCCACAGCCGCCCGTGGCCGTGAAACTGCACGAACAACCCTGGCAGGAGGAGGAGAACGGAACAGAGAACGAGGAGGATGAGCTGGCTTCGGCCATCAAACCCGGCGGCCCCTATACCTTTCCACCCTTGAGCCTGCTGCAGCCGCCGGAGGAGACCGCCGAGCCGATTTCAGAAGAGGAACTGCGCGAAAAGGCCCGCCTGCTCGAGGCCAAGCTCGCTGATTTCGACATCCAGGCGCGTGTGACCGAGATCCACCCCGGCCCAGTGATCACCCGCTACGAGATGGAGCTGGCACCGGGCATCAAGGTGAGCCGCATCACCGGGCTCGCGGACGACCTGGCCATGGCCATGCGCGCCAAACGCATCCGCATCGTCGCTCCGATCCCCGGCAAGAACGCCATCGGCGTCGAGATCCCCAACGACGAGCCGCAGATGGTCTATCTGCGCGAGATCCTCGCCTCGACCGAGTTCCAGTCAGCGCGCTCCCCCCTCAGCATCGGCCTGGGCAAGACCATCTCCGGCGCACCCTACGTCACCGACCTGGCTTCGATGCCGCACCTGCTGGTCGCCGGCTCGACCGGCTCGGGCAAGAGCGTGTGCCTCAACACGATCATCACCAGTTTTCTCTACAAGGCCCATCCCGCCCAGGTTCAGCTGGTCCTGATCGATCCCAAACGCCTCGAGCTTTCCACCTACAGCCGCCTCCATCCTTACCACCTCTCCTACGTCGAGGGGGTTCGCGAGAAGGTGGCGACCACCGCCAAAAGCGCCATCGCTGTGCTACGCTCGGCCGAGCAGGAGATGGAGCGGCGTTACGACATGCTTGCCATCGCCGGCGTGCGCAATATCGAGGAGTACAACCAGCGCGCCGGCGAAGGACGCCTCCACACCGAGAGCGGGGCGGTAGCTCCGCCGCTGCACTATCTGGTGATCGTTGTCGATGAGCTCGCCGACCTGATGCTCACCTCCAGCGCCTCCAAGGATGTCGAGGAGCCGATCGCCCGCCTGACACAGATGTCGCGTGCGGTCGGCATCCATCTCATCGTCGCCACCCAGCGCCCCTCGGTCGATGTTATCACCGGCGTCATCAAGGCCAATTTCCCGGCGCGTATGGCCTTTCAAGTGGCCACCAAGGTCGACTCCCGCACCATCCTCGACATGAACGGGGCTGAGAAACTGCTGGGGAAGGGGGACATGCTCTTTCTACCGCCCGGCAGCGCCGAGCCGATCCGCATCCACAATGCCTTCATCAGCCTCGAGGAGATCGAGCGGGTCCTCAGCCACATTCACACCCAGCCGCCGGTGGTCAAGACGCCGCTGCCCGCCTACATCGACGAGGAGACAGCCGGAAGCGAGAGCGAGCGCGGGGCGGGCAACGGCCGCCGTGATCCCTTCTTCAACGAGGCCATGCGCATCGTGGTACGCACCGGCCAGGGATCGGTTTCGATCCTGCAGCGCCGCCTCAAGGTCGGCTATTCGCGCGCGGCGAGGCTCATCGACGAACTGGAGATGGCCGGTGTGGTCGGCCCCTTCGAGGGCAGCAAAGCGCGCGAGGTGCTGATGCGACCCGAGGATCTCGAGAATCTTTCCGGTGACAGCGTGAACGACGGCGATGAGGTATTTTAGCCGGCTGCCGGGAACGTTGGCGCCTTCAGGACGTATAACGACAAGGATAATCCTTTTACAAGATAGAGGGTGGAGTATGACAAGAAAACTGACAGCGCTTCTGGTTCTGGGCATGGCCGTCATCGCCGCGGCGCAGACGGCGTCCGATTTGCTCGGCAAGATCCAGAAAAAATATGAGTCCATGAAGAACGTGTGCGCCGACTATACTCAGACCTTTCACTGGGAGCTGGCGAACGAGACTCAGGTCTTCACGGGCCGCCTTTGCACGCACAACGGCGTGCAGTTCAAGATCGAGAATAACGATCAGACTATCATCACCGACGGCAAGACCATCTGGACTATGCCGCACGGCAACAACCAGGTGATCATCGACGACGCCTCCGAGAACGCCGGCGATAATCCCTTTCTCAAGTCCTTTTTGCAGAACTATGTCGACAACTACCGGAGCGAGCTGCTGGCGCCCGAGACCATCGCCGGGGCGCCGCATTACCATATCCGCTTGACCGCCCGCAGCGAGGACGAGTTCAACAGGGAGGTCGAAATCTGGGCGGACCAGAAGAGCCTGATGATGAACCGGATCAAGCAGACCGATCAGGACGGCAACAGCTCGGTCTATGAGATCAAGAACGTCGACCTCAATGCCAATCTCAGCGACGCCACCTTCAAACCCGTGATACCCGAAGGCTACGAAATCGTGGATATGCGCTGATGCGTCGCTTGCTGCTCCTGACGCTCCTGCTGCTGGCCGCGATGGCGCCGGCGATCCTGGGCCAGCAGCCCGTCACCACGGAACAGCCCCGGGCGGCCCAGTACTTTCTGGGCAGCCAGGATCAGGTGCTGATGGCGGTCAACGTCTGGGGATTCGTTTATAAGCCCGGCCAGTATATGGTCCCGTACGAGACCGATCTCATTTCGCTGCTCTCCTTCGCCGGCGGGCCGCGGGAGGAGGCGCGCATCAAGAGCATCAAGCTGGTACGCCCCGGCAGCGGCGAGGGCAAGGCCCAGGTCATCGAAATCGACGTCAAGGAGTATCTCGAAAAGGGGACAGCGGCGCAGATTCCGGTGCTGCGCCCCGGCGATACCGTGGTGGTCTCCGGTACCTCCCTGCATTTCATCAGCCAGTTTTTCGATTTTGCCGTGCGTATCGCCGCCCTGGTCCAGGTCTGGGCGCTCGTCGATTTTTACCGAAATAATTAGCTGTCCCCGCCAGAAAGAGGCAAAAGTACAGGCATCCATGAATCATCCATCCGCCCCTTCAACGCTTTCCGGCGGCAGCGCCCTGCGGCTCTTCCCGCCGCCCCGTCAGGAACGCCAGCTGACGGTTCACGATTATTTCCGCATCCTCTATCGCGGGCGCTGGGTCATTCTGATCTCCTTTCTCTCCGTTCTCGCCGCCACCCTCTATTACACCTTCACGGCCGAGCCTAAATATGAAGCCTCCGCCAAAATCATGGTGGAGCAGCAGGGCGGCGTGGGGCAGTCGCTCTTCGATTTCTCCACCATGATGAAAAAAGAAACCATGATCAACAACCAGGTGGAGATCCTAAAGAGCCGGACTCTGGCGGAGAATGTGCTGCAATCGCTGCGCACCTCGGAGCCGGCGGCGCGCCTCCGTCTTCTCGGCGCCGGTGGCGAGAGCGGCCGCGGCCTTTTCAAGGAGTGGTTCGGCAAGGGCGGCGCCCCCTCCCTGGACGACCCCCGCTTTTTCGATCTGGTGACCGAAAATCTGCGCAAACAACTCAGCATCGCCCCCATCCGCAACACCGATATGATCGAGATCCGCGTCACTGCGCCCTCGCCTTTTGAGGCCGCCTTTGTGACCAACGCGGTCGCCCAAGCCTACAAAGAGATGAACCGCGCCCAGAGCCAGTCCGAGGTGCGCCAGGTCAAGAATTTCATCGAAGAGCAGATGAGCAAGGTCCACGAAGAGCTGGCGCGCTCCGAGGAGGAGCTCAAGAGCTATCAGCAGCAGGCCAAGGTGGTCGCCCTGGACCGAGAAACCGAGGAACTGGTGCGCAAGACCGCCGAGTTCGAGACCATCTACAACGAGGCCGCTACCGACCTCGAGGCGCACAAGCAGCGCCTCGCCTATATCAACCAGCAGCTGGCACAGCGCAACGTAAATTTTGACGTCGAGACCATCTCGACCCAGCCCTATCTTGCGGAGATGAAGAAGCAGATCGCCGAGAAGGAGGCGGCCCTCGCCTCCTATATGGCCTCGATGATCGAGATCGGCGCCTACGAGCGCAATAAGAGTGAGGTCCAGCTGCGCGAGCGCCAGGTCGAAGCCCTCAAGCAGAAATTCCGCGACGAGATCGCCAAGATCGCCGCCGCCGAGTTCGTCGATCCCGCCCAACTGGCCGGAACCCTCTTCTCCAACAAGATCGAGGTCGAGACCGAAATCCAGTCCCTCATCCCCAAGGTGGAGGCGCTCAAGGGAATCCTCGCCGGCTATAACCGCGAGCTCGAATCCCTGCCGCAGAAAAGCCTTACCCTAGCCCGGCTGCTGCGTGCCGCCCAGGTGGACGAAAAGATCTATCTAATGCTCCAGGAGAAATACCAGGAATCCCGCATCACCGAGGTGGGCCAGATCGGCAATGTCCGCATCATCGACGCGGCCAGGGAGCCGAAAAAGCCGGTCTCGCCGCGCAAGGGACTGAACCTGATCCTGGGCACCATCGCCGGTCTCGGTCTCGGCCTCGCCATCGCCTTCACCCTCGAGTACCTCGACAATTCGGTGCGCACCATGGAGGATGTCGAGCACCTTGGAATGACGGTGATGGCCTCCATCCCTTTCATCAAGGCCGAGCCAACCAACGGCGTCTTTGCCCGGGGCCTCGATAGCAAGAAAGACGCCGAGGTGCGCTCGATCAATGAGCGCCTGGTGACCCAGCTCAAGCCACGCTCGCCGATCTCGGAGGCCTACCGCACCCTGCGCACCAACATCCTCTTTTCGACCCCAGGCCAGCCGAAAAAACTTTTCCTGGTGACCAGCAGCGGCCCGCAGGAGGGCAAGTCGACCACCGTCGCCAATCTGGCCATCACCTTCGCCCAGATGGGCAACCGGACGCTGCTGATCGACGCGGATCTGCGCAAGCCCATCCAGCACCGCCTCTTTGGGCTGGAGAAGAGCAGCGGCCTGACCAATATCCTGGTGGGCCGCGCGGAGCTGGACGAATCGACGCACGAGATCGAGGTTTTGCCGGAGCTCCATGTGCTCAGTTGCGGCGTCATTCCGCCCAATCCGGCGGAGCTATTGGGATCGGAGGCGATGCAGCGGCTTCTCACCGCGGTGCGCGACCGCTACAGCATCGTGCTGATCGACTCGCCGCCGACCCTTGCGGTGACCGATGCGGCGATCCTGGCGCCGATGGTGGACGGTGTGCTGCTGGTCATCCGTTCCGGCGACACCGCCCGCGAGGCCGCTGTACGGGCGCACGAACAGCTCAAACGCGTCGGCGCTCCGGTGCTCGGGGCCATCCTCAACGGCATCACGGCGGAACAGGTCTACGGCTCCTACTACCCCCATTACTATTACAGCGATTATTACCGCGAAAAGAACAAAAGCGGCAAGCCGGGTAGCCGCAGCGCCGAGAACGGCAAGAGCAACGGGGTCTGATCGTGAGCAAGGTAAACGAATCGGAGCCGCACTGGTATGCTTTTGTGACCAAGCCGCGGCACGAAAAGAAGGCCAGGCTCAGCCTCGAGGGCGCCGGCATCGAGAATTTTCTGCCGATGAAAAAGTCGCTCAAACAATGGAAGGACCGCCGCCGCTGGGTGGAGGAACCGCTCTTCTCGTGCTATATTTTCGTCCGGATTCCATACAACCGCCGCTGGGAGGTGCAGACCTCGCCGAGCGTAGTGCGGATTGTCAATTTCCTCAATGTACCGGCGCCGGTCCGCGATGAAGAGATCGCGGCGATCCGGCGCATCCTCACGACCGGAGTCGAGGTGGAGGTGCAGCCCGGACTGCTGCCGGGGACAGCGGTGCGCATCGCCTCGGGTCCGCTGGCGGGGTTGGAAGGGGTGCTGACTGGTCAAAGAGGGCAGAAGTGGTTTGTGGTGCAGGTGCCGGCCATCGGCAAGTCGGTGCTGGTGAGCATGGAGGATAACCTGGTTGATGTGGTAAAGTAGCCGCCCAGCCCGTTGCCCCCACCAGTCAACCCAACTCCCGCCCGACCCACCCCCGCTCCAGCCGCCCCAATTTTTTTACCGCGCACATACTATCCGCTTGTTTTCTAGGCAAAATATTTGTATACTGGACGAAAGGGGTGCGATTTCCTCACGGTTTGTAACCTATCGTCAATCCTGACGAATGAATCGTTCCAAAGAGGCGGAGACTCCATGGCGACGTACTTGGTGACCGGAGGGGCCGGATTTATCGGGTCCCATATTGTCGAAACGCTACTGCAGCGCGGAGAAAAGGTGCGGGTGCTGGATAATTTTTCCACCGGCAAACGCGAAAACATCAAGCCTTTCCTCGACAAGATCGAGTTATTCGAAGGGGATGTCCGTAGCTATCACATCGTTCGTGATGCGGTGGACGGATCCGATTTTGTCCTGCACCAGGCGGCCCTGCCCTCGGTACCGCGTTCGGTCAAGGATCCGATCACCAGCAACGAGGTCAATGTCGTCGGCACCCTCAACATCCTCGACGCCGCCCGTGACGCCAAGGTCAAGCGGCTGATCTATGCCTCCTCCTCCTCCATATACGGCGATCTCGAGACCCTGCCCAAGACCGAGGATATGCTGCCCAAGCCGCTCTCGCCCTATGCGGTGGCCAAGCTGGCGGGTGAAAAATATTGCCAGGTCTTCACCAAGATTTACGGTCTCGAGACCGTCTCGTTGCGCTATTTCAACGTTTTCGGACCGCGCCAGGACCCCTATTCGCAGTATTCGGCCGTCATCCCCAAATTCATCGACTTGATCCGCAACGGCCAACCTCCCCTGGTGCACGGCGATGGCGAGCAATCCCGCGATTTCACCTATGTCGCCAATGTTGTCCATGCCAACCTCCTCGCCTGTGAGAAGGGCTTGGAAGAGCTGCCCGGTGAGGTGTTCAATATTGCCTGCGGCAAGCGCATCACCATCAATACGCTCATCCGCTATATCAACGAGCTGTTCGGCACGAATATAGAAGCCCAGTATTCGGAGCCGCGCGCCGGAGATGTGAAGCACTCCCTGGCCAACATCGGCAAGGCGCGCCAGTTCCTCGGCTATGAGCCCCAGGTTGAATTCCGCAAAGGCCTTGAAAAGGTGGTACAATGGATGAAAGGCGAATGAGACCTCATCCGTCGCAGCAATTATAATACTACAGTTATATTCATCAACCACGGAGATACAATATGGACCTCAAAGCAAAGATCGAATCCAAGCAGGCCGTACTGGGTATCGTTGGACTGGGTTATGTGGGATTGCCTCTGCTCATAGAATTTGCACGCAAGGGGTTCTCCATCATTGGGCTTGACATCGACCAGAGCAAGATCGACAAGCTGAGCGCCGGTAAGAGCTACATCAAGCATATTCCCTCGAAGGATATCGAGGAGATCAATGGTCTGGGCAAGGTGAAATACACTGCCGATTTCGCAAAATCCCCTGAGGCGGATGTCATCCTCATCGCCCTACCGACCCCGCTTGACGAGCACCGCGAGCCGGATCTCTCCTACATCGAGGTCACCTCGCATGAGCTGAAAAAGTATCTGCGCGCCGGGCAGATGTTCATTCTCGAGTCGAGCACCTGGCCGGGCACCACCGACGAGGTGATGCGGCCGATCCTCGAGGAGTCCGGCAAGAAGTGCGGCGTCGATTTCTGGGTTGCCTTCTCGCCGGAGCGCGAGGATCCCAATAACCAGAATTTCACCATCCGCACCATTCCTAAAATCGTCGGCGCCGATGATCCCTACGCTCGCGAATGCGCGATCAGCCTCTACGGTTGTATCACTACGCCGGTGCCGGTCAGCAGCACCCGCGCTGCCGAGTCCGCCAAACTGCTCGAGAACATCTTTCGCAGCGTTAACATCGCCCTGGTCAACGAGATGAAGCAGATCCTCGAGCGCATGGGCATCGACGTCTGGGAGGTGATCAAGGCGGCCTCGACCAAGCCCTTCGGCTTCATGCCCTTCTATCCCGGCCCCGGCCTCGGAGGCCATTGCATCCCGATCGATCCTTTCTATCTGACCTGGAAGGCGCGTGAATTCGATATGCCCACCCGCTTTATCGAACTGGCCGGAGAAATAAACACCAACATGCCCTACTACGTCTTTGAAAAGACCCTCGAGGCCATCAATGAGCAGGGTAAAAGCCTCAAAAACGCCAAAGTGCTGATCCTCGGTGCCGCCTACAAGAAGGATATCGATGACATGCGCGAGACGCCGGCCTTCAAGGTCATCGAGATCCTCCACGAGCGCGGCTGCACGGTGGACTATCACGACCCCTATGTGCCCAAGCTGCCGGCGACGCGCAAGTATCAGTACGAGATGAGCAGCGTGCCGCTCACCGCAGAGAACGTCAAAAAGTACGATGTGGTCATCGTCATCACCGACCACACCGATGTCGATTACGAGCTGGTACGCAAGCACGCCAGCCTGATCATCGACACCCGCAATGTCTACAAGCTCTACGGCAAGCTCGGCGACGGCAATATCGTCAAGGCGTAAAGTGTTTTCTTGTCACCAAGGGAGCCTCATCACCGGGGTTCCCTTTCTTTTTAAGTGGTATACGCCAAAAGGTGAACTGGCTTTTTGGCGAATAAAAGATCTTGCAATTTGATACTATCAGTAGTATATTAATGGAGAAGTAGTGTCTAAGATAGAAAAGGTGTTGGAGCATTGGCGACGACGGCCGCCTGAGGTCAGGCGGGATGAAGTGCTTTCAGTCCTCAAACACTACGGGTTTGAAGTGGATACTAAAAGGGGATCCCATATTTTTGTCCGCCACCTCAGACTCATCGGGCGACCCGGCTATGATGCGTTGGGTGGTTTTGTATTCCCGGGCCAGGGCGGGCAACGGGTAAAAGGTGCTTATCTTAAAGATATCTTGCAGGCTATCGATATGATTACAGAGGAAGAGCAGTGAATAACAAGAGTCTGGATTATTATCTGTCCCTGGACTATCCCATTGAGATCGTTAAAATTCCTGTAGAGGATGGAGGGGGCTATTCTGCATTCATACGGCAGCTCGGCAAGCTTGCTTTCAGAGGGGATGGAGAGACAAGAGAGGAAGCTATTAAAGACCTCGATGAAGTGAAAGAGATATTGTTTGAGGAGTATCTGGAAAAAGGCATCGAAATTCCGGAGCCGGTTCAGGATGAAGAAAGGTCTTATAGTGGACGCTTTGTTTTGCGCGTTCCGGTTGATCTGCACCGCGAATTGGCCGAGCAGGCTGAACAAAACCAGACTACACTGAATCAGTATTGCGTTTCTTTGCTTTCACAGAGACTAACCATTTCCTCAATCCAGGACCAGCTGGCGCAGCTTTGTCAGCGCATGAATAGTCTGTCGTGGTCGGTACAATCCATGCAATACTCATTTGAACACCCTGCCAGCGCGCAGGGGATAACCTGGGAAAAAAAATATGGCAGCCAGGTCGCCTAAGCCTGTATTGAGTGAACCTTCGCCCGAGGAATATCGGCGGTTTATCGTAGGTATCGATTTAAAGCAGATTCAACTCATTGAAATGAACTGCAGGCTGGATACTGCATCATTTGATGATCGGCTTGCGATTAGCATCTCATCAGAATCCACATTTTCACTTGAAGAGAGTGGATTTAGTGTCATTCATGAGTATAAATTGACGGGAAAAACCGCTGATCGCAAAAGTGCATTAAAAATCCAGGCAAGCTATAAACTGCATTTTTCGAGTCATCGCGAGATGACCCCTGAATACTTTGCAATTTACAGTCAGGTGAGCCTGCCCATTAATATCTGGCCCTTCTTTCGTGAACTTGTACATGCCACGACCTCGCGGATGAATATCCCGCCGTTGACTTTGCCTTTGGTCAAACGCTGATACTCAAACAAGTATCCATCATCCTGAGCATCGAAGGGTACTAATGAAAAAAGCCCTCATCACCGGCATCACCGGACAGGACGGCTCCTACCTCGCCGAGCTGCTGCTCGACAAAGGCTATGAGGTCCACGGCATTATCCGCCGGTCCAGTTCCTTCAACACCGGCCGCATCGACCATCTCTTCAATGACACCGCGCTGCACGACAAGCGCTTCTTCCTCTACCACGGCGACCTCACCGACTCGAGCAACCTCAACCGCCTGCTCGAAAAGATCAATCCCGACGAGATCTATAATCTTGCCGCCCAGAGCCACGTCAAAGTCTCCTTCGAGCTGCCCGAATACACCGCCGAGACCGACGCCATGGGCACTCTCCGCTTCATCGACGCCATAAAGGAGACCGGCCTTGCCACCCGGTTCTACCAGGCCTCGACCAGCGAGCTTTACGGCAAGGTGCAAGCGATTCCCCAGAGCGAAACCACGCCCTTTTACCCGCGCTCGCCCTACGGCGTCGCCAAGCTCTACGCCTACTGGATCATCGTCAATTATCGTGAGGCCTACAACCTTTTTGCCTGCAATGGCATCCTCTTCAACCACGAGTCGCCCCGGCGTGGCGAGACCTTCGTCACTCGCAAGATCACCCGCGCGGTGGCACGCATCGCGCTCGGGCTGGAGGAGACCGTATATCTCGGCAATCTCGCCGCGCAGCGCGACTGGGGCTACGCCCCTGAGTATGTCGATGGAATGTGGCGAATGCTGCAGCAGCCCGAGCCCGGGGATTACGTCCTTGCCACCGGAGTGATGCACACGGTGCGCGAATTCGCCGATCTGTCCTTCCGCGAGATCGGCGTGGAGCTGGACTGGACAGGAACGGGGCGTGAGGAGAAGGGCATCGACCCCAAAACCGGCAAGGTGCGCGTAGCCGTAGATCCCAACTATTTCCGCCCAACCGAGGTCGATCTTCTGGTCGGGGATGCGGGCAAGGCGCGCAGGATGCTCGGCTGGGAGGCGAAGACGACCCTGCCCGAGCTGGTGCACCTCATGGTTCAGGCCGATCTGGAAAAAGTCAAGCGCCGGGGCTATTGAGCTTCCTTTTCATGCTGCGCGGGACCTTTGGCTTTCAACGCCCGGACATGGTCAGACCTGGCGGCATGAGTTACCTCCGCCTCCTCCGGCGTGCCCCGGCGCACGAGAGCGGTAGATTCCGATGAACAGGCAGGTGAATGTGAAAAAAGACAGTAAGGTTTATATCGCCGGCCACAAGGGCATGGTCGGATCGGCTCTGGTGCGCACTCTCGAGGCCAAGGGCTACCGCCGTCTGCTGGTGCGCACCCTGGAGGAGCTCGACATTCTCGACCAGGCGGCGGTTTTCAAATTCATGGCTGCTGAAAAGCCCGATTTCGTTTTCATCGCCGCGGCGAAGGTGGGAGGGATCCTCGCCAACAACACCTTTCGCGCCCAATTCATCTACGAGAATCTGCAGATCCAGGCCAACCTCATCCATGCCGCCCATCTCAGCGGAGTGCAAAAGCTCCTCTTCCTCGGCAGCTCCTGCATCTATCCCAAGCTGGCGCCGCAGCCGATCCGCGAGGAGCACCTGCTCACCGGCCCGCTCGAATCGACCAATGAGCCCTACGCCATCGCCAAGATCGCCGGCATCAAGATGTGCGAAGCTTACCGCGCCCAGTATGGCAGCAACTTTATCTCGGTCATGCCGACCAATCTCTACGGCCCCAACGACAATTTCGATCTGCAAACTTCGCATGTCCTGCCCGCCCTCATTCGGCGTTTTCACGAGGCTAAGGACGGCAACCAGCCTTCTGTCACCATCTGGGGGACAGGCAAGCCCCGCCGCGAGTTCCTGCACGTCGATGACCTCGCGGACAGCTGCGTTTTTCTCATGAACAAATATGACCGTGACGAGATCCTCAACATCGGCGTTGGTGAGGATCTCACCATCCGCGAGCTGGCGGAACTGATCAAAGGTGTGGTCGGGTATGCGGGAGGGATCGAGTTCGATACCAGCAAGCCGGACGGCACGCCGCGCAAGCTCCTCGATGTCAGCCGGCTGCGCGCGACCGGCTGGCGGCCCCGGATCGGCCTGGAGGAGGGGATCCGGCGGACCTATGCATGGTATCTCGAAAATAGGGTAAAGCGATGATCCGGATCATTCTGATCGTGTCGGCGGGCCTGGTCGTTGTGACCGCATTGGCCCTGGTCTGGGGACAATGGAGTTTCCACCGCATGGTGCGCCAGGAATTGGCCGCCTTTTGGCCCGCGAGCCTGCCGGAAGGGGAGATGGTCACCCCCGGCCGCATCGCCCATCTGCCCGCGCCGGTGCAGCGCTGGCTCATCCGCAGCGGCGCCGCCGGCAGGGAGGAGATCCGTCTGGTGCACTTGCGCCAGCGCGGCGAGATGCTTAACAAGCCAGGAGGGGCTTGGTTGCCGGTGGTCTCGGAGCAGTACTTTCGCACCGCGGAGCCCGGATTCATCTGGATCGCCGATGTCAAGATGATGCCACTTTTGCACCTCGCCGGCCGGGACATGTACCAGGACGGCCGCGGCCGTATGGTCATCAAGCTCGCCTCCTTGCTGCCGATCGTCAACGCCAGCGGGCCCGAGACCGACCAGGGCACCCTGCTGCGTTGGCTGGGCGAGACCGTCTGGTTCCCCTCGGCCGCTCTCAGTCCGCACATCGCCTGGGAGGCTGTCGATTCCCTCTCGGCCAAAGCAACCATGAGTTACGGCGGCGTCACCGCCTCCGGCATATTCACCTTCACTCCGGATGGGGATTTCAGCAGCTTTATCGCCGACCGCTATTACTACCGCAAGGAGGGCTCGACCCTCGAACCCTGGCTGGTGCGCGTGGAGGAGGGAGGCTATGGTGAACTGGGCGGCATCCGCATGCCGGTGCGCTGCAGTGTCACCTGGCGTTTCAAGGAGGGGGATTTCACCTGGTACAAGCTCTATATCGACGCGGCGGAATATGACCAGGCGGTTCGGAGGCCCTGATTTACAACCTCCGGATTCTGGTCCCCATCCGCACTTTTATTCGTTCCCGACTGCAAATTCTCGCTTCCACCAGCAAGCTCTGGTTTCTACCCGCAAACTCAGGTTCCCATCCTGCGCGGCCATGGAGCTGATGGTTCTCCGTCCGGCCCCGATCCGCCGGTTTTGGCCCGCACAGATTAAAACCATTGCATTTTATTGAAAATATGCCGATATTTCACCAATCCATATTACCATAACGAACAGAATCAGCAAGAGGAGGGACGACGATGACGAAATTACTCTGGCTGGTGGTGTTTATTCTGGACATTTGGGCGATCATCAATGTTTTACAGAGCGCTGTGAAACCGATCAAGCCCTGTGGATTGTGATCATCCTGGTGTTACCACTTGTCGGTCTGATCATTTGGTATTTCCTTGGGCCGGGCAGGAAAAAGGTTTGACATCACGAGGCCCATGCCACGGCATGGGCCTTTTTAGTAGAATTTGCAGATGAAACGCACATAACCCGCTATGCATCATGAGATTGCGCACTCTTTATACTGGCCTGTTGCTGCTGATAGTGGTGACAGGCGTTTTTATTTCTTATTAATTGGTTCTAGTCAGTATCGTGCGAGTGAAGCAAGCTTGCCCGCCACCAAAC
>DAOLSP010000011.1 GCA_035419245.1 bacterium
ACCCAGTCCGCCTGCCCTCTCGCACCCACCCGCCACTTCGAGCAGGCGCGAGAGGGGCCTTTGCTTTTCTTCTTTTGATCCCGTTCCCCCCTTTTGGCATAGTGTTTGCGAAATAGGAGGGCGGTGGGAGATCCTCACCATTGAAAATATTGAAGTAAGTATCGAAAATAATAGCCGAAATATGAATTTTCTTGTTCGTTGCGCAAACAAGTGTTTTGACATGAAACAGAACCACGCATCGCAACTGCATTGGAGGTTACCCATCATGAGAATCGCGTTGTCGTTCTCAAAAGCCGCAACTCTGGTTGTGCTCCTGACACTCGCTCTGGCCTTCACGGCTTTTGGGCAGGATCCCGTCACCGCCTATTTCGAAGGATCCGGCACTCTGAGCAGCACATCCTGGTCTGCCGGTGATTCGCTGGTCTATAATGGCAATCTGCATTCCACCAAAAAACTGACCGGGGCCAAACAGATCGCGGTCTACACAGGCAAGGCCAATGCCAATCAGGTCGACATCCGCTGGGCGCCCTCCGGTGACGGATGCGAGACCGCTTATACCGGCTACGGTGGGGTGGTCTTCATGCAAACCGCCAACTTCATGGGCAACGGCTATTTTGCCAATTATTACAGCGGGCAGATCAAGCTCTTCAAGATCACCGCAGGTGTGACCGCCAGCTCGGGGACGACGGCAAACGTCTCATCGCCGCCGACCATGGCGGCAGGTTCCCTGTTTACGGTACGGGTCAATACCGCCACCGGAAAATTCGAGTATTTTCTCGACGGCAATCCCCTCGGCTCGATTACCAACACCGATTATAGCCTCGCTTCCACCTGTTACGGCGGCGCCCTGCTCTACAGCGGTGCAGCGGTGGACAATGACATCGAAGAGATGACCTTCAGCACCTATACGCCGCCGACGACGACCGACACCACCGCCCCTGCCGCTGCGACGATCTCGGCAACGGCGGCCAGCTCCAGCTCGATCACGGTAACCTGGACCGCCCAGTCCGATGATGGCGGCCCGACCGGCACCGGCGCGGCGACCTCCTACGATCTGCGTTATAGCACCTCCACGATCACCAGCGCCAATTTCTCCGCGGCCACCAAAGCTACGACCGGCACGCCGAAAGCCCCCGGCTCGTCCGAGTCGGTCACGGTCTCCGGCCTGAGCGCGAGTACCAAATACTACTTCGCCCTGGTGATCAAAGATGAGGTTCCGAATACCTCACCTCTCTCCAATGTTGCCTCAGCGACCACCTTGGCCGGCGGCGGTGGCGGCGGGACGCCATCCACGGGTTGGAACAGCCCCATCGTCGATGATTTCAACCGGACTTCGCTCGGTTCCGACTGGTCCGCTCCCAAATTTGCCACTGAGAACAACGAATTGACCATCTCGTCGGCCAACGGCTACGGTCTGGCCGCTTTCGCCCGTTCCGGCGCAAACAAATCGGCCGGCGCCGATTCAATCAAGCTTTCGATGACCATGGGCGCCTCGGCCATCTATTACCAAACCAGCGGATATATACCAGTCGGTTTTGCCCTGATGCTGGATTCGCCCGCATCCACGGCCAATGGTTACTGGCTACGCCGCTCCGCAAACAAGCTCTCCCTCTACCAAATCACCGGCGGCGGTACGACGTTCAGCAGCCTCGTGAGTGAGACCAATGTGACCAAGACCGCTCCTGCTGCCGGGCAGAAAGTTACCGCCATCGTCAAGGTCAGCGGCACCTCCCTGACGGTTTCTCACTATATCGACGATGTGTTTGATGCGACACTGAATCTGACGTTGCCTTCGGCGCCCGGCGATACCTGGTACGTCGGCGTGGTGATGTACGAGGATGGTGTCAGCAATTTTAATATAGATAATTATTCGGTCTATCTTCCCAATCTCGGTTCAGCCAGTGCCAGCCGCATAGCCTACATCAGCGGCAGCAACCAGTCCGCGCCCATCAACCAGTACGTAGCCGATTCCCTCAAGGTCAAGGTGACCGACGATGCCGGCAATCCGGTGAGCAATGTCGTTGTGGATTTCCAGGTGACCCAGGGCAAGGGCACCGTCGAAACCGGCACCTTTGACGGCAAAATCTGGAAAGAGGTGGAATCCGGTTCGCTCGGCATCTCCATTGCCAAGGACACCACCTCGGCGACCGCCTCCGGTGGCCATTATATCAAAACCTCGTTCACTTCCGGGTATCGCTACAAAGAAGCGGTCTCTATTCCGGTCTATGTCCCTGAAGAGCGCTCCTACTATTTCTATCTGCGGTATAGAACCACCTCCACCAGCCGGAATAATGTGATCGTCCGCTACGGAACCGCCAAAACCGACACCCTCTACTGCGAAGTGACGGATGTCTCGGGCGCCTGGGCCTGGTACAAGTTTCCCAGCAGCTTCAAATTGACCAAGGGTTTGCAGAATATCCGCCTGGTTATTTATGAACCCGGCTGGGACTGGGACAAGATCGCTCTAATTGCCAGCGGCGTGACTGGCCCCTCCGGCTCCACCATGGGCGAGACCGGCCCGAACCTCTCCAACGTCTCCAACAGTGCCGGCTACGCTGCGGCGCGTCTGAAATTCGGCACCGACGCCGATACCAATGTGGTGGTCTCCGCCCTGGGCTACAAGGCGGACGGCACCACCCTGTTGACCGGTGCCCCGGTGACCTTCACCCTCGACCCGACGCCGGGGCCGGCTGTCGCGATGATCAAGGATCCCGAGCTCACTGATCCGATTCTCGGCACCCGCGATGAGACTGCCGGCGCCACCCTGATCGCTGACATTATTGACTCCTATGGCAACGGCGTCCCCGGTACCACGGTGAACTGGAGCCTGCTCTCGGGCGTCGGCGGCTCGCTCTCCAGCGCGACCTCAACCTCGGATGAGAAGGGCCAGGCTAAGGTCACCATGACCCTCGGACTGGTCGACACCCTCTTCAAGGTCCAGGCCGCGGCCACCGGCGGCGGCGGCACCGCCCTGACCAACTCGCCGCTGACCTTCACCATCAAGACCGGCAAGCCGCCCGCTTCCATGACCAAGATCTCAGGCGACCAACAGACCGGCATGGTCGGCGTCATGCTGCCCACCCAGCTCAAGGTAAAGGTGCTGGGCACGTCCGGCGGCAATTACCCCAACTACCCGGTGACCTTTACCGTCAAGAGCGGTGACGGCAAGGTGAGCTCGGTCGCAGCTCCGGCGCCGGTGAGCAGCCTCAAGGTGCTCACCGACACCAACGGCGAGGCCGCAGTCTACCTGACCCTCGGCGACAAACCCGGCACCACCACGGTCGAAGCCAAACTGCAGGGCCTGGCCGCGATACCGGTCCAGATCTTCACTGCCACCGGCACCATCGGGCCCCCGAGCATCCTGGCCATCGCCTCCGGCAATAATCAGAACGGCTCGATCGGTTTGCCCCTTGCCGATTCACTGGTTGTCAAGGTGACCGACTACAAGAACAACGGCATCGCCGGTCATCAGGTCAGTTTTTCGATCATTGATGGCACCGGCGCGTATCTCGAGACCGCCGGCACCCGCACCCTGACCCGCTACACCAATGGCTCCGGGCGCGCAGCGGTTTCCCTGATAATGGGCAGTGCGGTCGGCGAAGTTCACACCGTCCGCGCCACCGCCACCGGCCTGAATCCGGAGTATGTCACCTTCTCCGAGACCGCCACCAATCCGGTGGCTTCCCGGATCGAATATTTCTCCGGAAATGCACAGGATACCACAGTCACCGCCAGACTCTCCAAGCCCTTCGTCGTCAAGGTGTACGGCCCCTTCGATGCCGTCATCGCCGGCCATACGGTCCGCTTCAAGGTGGTCAAGGGCGGCGGCAATTTCGACGGCCTCAGCGAGAAGGCGGTGGTCACCGATGTCAGCGGCATGGCTGCGGCGACACTGACCCTTGGTAAAACCGCCGGCGACAGCGCCAACGTCATCGAGGTCTCCTCCTATCGCGCCGACCAGCCCGCAATGCACCTCATCAATTCGCCGCTGCGCCTCTGGGCCAGCGGCCGCGCGGGCACCGCCGCCAAACTGGTCAAGCTCGCAACGACGGACAATCAGAGCGGCCCCAATGGCCAGGAACTGACTCAGCCCATCAAGGCGCAGGTAACGGACGTCTATGGCAACGCCATATTCAACCACTCCGTCACCTTCCAGGTGGTCGGCTCGGGCGGCACCTTTGTCGATATCGACGGCGAGAGCACTGTCAAGACCATCTCCACCGGAACCGACGGCTATGCGAGTGCACGCTGGAAGATGCCGACCGGCTATCTTGGCTCTGTGCAGGTGCGCGTCGACGCTCTGCGCAATGACGGCGCGGCCTTGACCGATAGCCCGGCCTTTTTCAACGCCACTTCGGTCACCGGCGACGCCTACCAGATGGTCAAGTGGTCCACGCCCGACACCCTCAAGGGCATAGTAGGCAATGCCATCACCCAGAATGTCAAGGTGCGGATCACCGACAAGAACGGCCAGTCCAAGACCGGCTACATGGTCACCTTCACCGTGACCCAGGGAGCCGGCAAGGTCAATGGCGCGAGCTATGTGACCGTGCCGACCTCCGCCGACTCGGGCATCGCCCAGATCACCTGGACCCTCGGCACCACCTCCGGCACGGCCAACAACGTGCTCGAGGTCCGTTCCGGCGTGGTCCTCAATCCGCTGCTGGTCTTCAAGGCCACCGCCCTGCCTGATGTAGCCTATCAGCTGGTGCCCGATGCCGCGACGGCCAATCAGATCGGCAAGGTCGGACAACCCCTGGCCAAGGCGGTCCGCGTGCAGGTCAAGGACAAATACGGTAACGGCGTGCCCAATACCCCGGTCCTCTTCCATGTCAGCGGTGTCGACAGCCTGCGTGGCAGCATCAACGGCCTGGCCGAAACAACGGTCAACACCGATCTGGATGGCTATGCCAGCGTTTACTGGACGCTCGGCAAGCGCCCGGGCAGCAAGAACAACGCCATGGAGGTGAGCGCCCGCTATAACAGCACCAATCTGGTCAACTCACCCTATCTCTTTTATGCCAGCGCCATCGTCGGCGACCCGAAACTTTTGCTCATGGCAAGCGATACGACGCTCTTCCTCGGCATCACGGAAAACAAGCTGGGTGAGCTGCTCAAGGCAAGAGTGACGGACGAATTCAAGAACCCCATTGCCAATCATTCGGTTACCTTTACCGTGACCTCCAATGTCACCGCCGGCGGCGGCACCCTGGATGGCACCGTCAATACGACGGCGACCAAGACTACGGACAGCAACGGTCTGGTCTCCGTCCAGTTCTATCTGGGCAAAATCGCCGGCAACAAGAACAACCGCATCGAGGCGACCGCGGAGTACAACGGCGCCAAGCTCACCGGTTCGCCGCTGCTCTTTTTGATCTCCGGCACGCCCAGCAATGCGGATAACCTGGTTCTGTCGGCAGGCAACGCCCAGAGCGGCACCGTGGGCAAGTTCCTCGGCAGCGAGTTGGCGGTGATGGCGCGTGACAAATATAACAACCCGGTCAAGGGCCATCCCATCGAGTTCCGGATCATCGTCGGCGCCTCCGATTATGCCGCGCTCGGCACCGATACCGTGCTGACCAAGGTCATCAACACCGACGCAGACGGCATTGCCCGCGTCAAGTGGCGGCTCGGACGCACCGCCGGCCTGGACCGCAACGTGGTCGAGGCTACTTCAACCAACGGCACGGCGGCTCTGAAAAACTCGCCGATCCGCTTCACCGCTGTCGCCATGCCGGACATCACCGACGGCAAGCGCTCCAAGATTCTCGCCGTGGATGCCGCGGTTCCGGCGGACGGCACCACCAAGGCTTCCATCAAGGTCTCCTTGCGCGATAAATATGATAATGCCGTGACCGGAAAATATGTCACCTTGCTCCCGAATGACGCGACCACCTACATCACCCAGCCGCTGACCACGTCCGATGTCAACGGCGATGCGGTCGGATTCGCCACTTCGACCAGGGCGGGACGGAAGTGGATCAAGGCGCGCGACGTCAACAACAACATCAGCATCGCCGACAGCGTCATGATCACCTTCAATCCCCTCGGCGCCTACGAGATCGCGCGCGCGACCAGCAATGACGGCGATGCCCAGACCCGTAACGTCGCCACGGCCTTGCCTCTGCCGCTGCGTGTGGTCGTGCGTGACCGCAACGGTAACACCATCGCCAATCATCCGGTGACCTTTATGCCCACGCAGGGCGGCGGCACGATGATCGATCCGCAGGTCATCTATACCGACAGCACGGGCGTGGCCCAGGCGCGCTACAAACTCGGCAAGTCGGCGGGCGTCAATTTCGTCGAAGCCCGCGCGATCAAGAACGACGGCAGCGGCGCTGTCCTGAGCAACTCGCCCGTACGCTTTACCGAGATCGCCGTCGCCAACCCCCCGGCGAAACTGACGATCCTAGGCGGTGACAATCAGACGGCGCAGCCCGGCAAGGCCCTGCCGCAGCTCTTCAAGGTGCAGCTGAATGACATCAACGACTGGCCTGTAGCCGATGTTCAGGTCAAGTTCACCGTCCTGGTCAACAACGGCGCCATCACCAGTACCAATCCGGCGACCACCGACATGTACGGCCAGGCCACCGCCCAAGCCGTCGCCGGCAGTGGGAAGGGCAACACGCTCTATAGCGCCAGCCTGCCCTCCTATGCGGCCATCAGCGCGGTCACTTTTACGGCGACGACCACTTCTGGACCGGCCAGCAAGATTGTCTACCTCCTCGGCGGCGATCAGACTGGCACTGTCGGCCGCACCCTTTATACGCCTCTGGTGGTGCGCGTCGAGGATGAGTACGGCAACGCCGTTCCGGATTGGCCGGTCATGTTCAACGTGGTCGACGACGGCACGGTCTCCGGCAAGGGCACCCTCGACGGCGGCGTGACCGGCCTGACCGCCACCTCCAACGCCCAGGGCACCGCGATTGCCAACTACACCCTCGGCACACGGGCCGGCCTCAACAAGGTGCGCGCCTCGGCGGTCAATCTCAATCCCGCCTTCATCGAGTTCTTACTCAATGGCGAAGCCGATTATGCCTACACCATGGAGAAGATCGAGAATCCCAATCTCCGCGGCCAGGTTGGCAAGGTCATGCCCGATCCGATCCAGGTGCTGATCAAGGACCGCTACGGCAACCCGGCTCGAGGCGGTACTGTCCAGTTCGTCGTAGTGCCCGGCAGTGGCAGCATCGAGGGACCGAGCGTGGTGACCTCCGGCGCCGACGGCATCGCCAGCGCCCGCTGGAAGCTCGGCAAGCAGGGCCCCAACGAGGCGCTGGCGACGGCCAGCCTGCCCAGCGGTTCGCCGACGGTACGCTTCACCGCCCAGGGCGACAACCAGAACTATCCGGTCTTCGCGGCGCTGGGTTCCTACACCATCAACGAGGGTGAACACCTCCGCTTCTCGGTCAACGCCACCGATGCCGACGGCGACCAGATCTACTACAGCGCCGCCAATTTGCCCGACGGCGCCACCTTTGAACCGGACGGCAGCACTATTTACTGGTTCGACTGGACGCCGACCTTTGACCAGGGCGGCAAGACCTACGTGCCGGTCTTTACGGTGCAGGACAACCAGGGCGGCAAAGCCATCGATTCGGTGCGGATCACCGTGACCAACGAGAACCGGGCGCCGCGCCTCGTCGCCTCCGAACCCGCGACGGAGAGCATTACGGTCAAGTGGCCCAACTCGGTGACCTTCTCGGTTCAGGTCGAGGACCCGGACAACGACGCCCTCTACTACACCTGGAAAGTCGGTTCACAGGCGGTCTCGAGCTCCTCATCCTTCACCCTCAATTCCCAGTACTATCCCCAGGGCTTTTATCTGGTGACAGTGGAGATCTCCGATGCCGCACACACCCTGACGAAGTATTGGTCGGTCAATCTGCAGGTCAGCGTCGAAATGAAGAGTTTCACCTGTACCAGCGTCGAGTACGAGGGCGTCAGCCTCGAATGGCAGACGGCCGCCGAGAGCGACAACCTCGGATTCAACGTGCTGCGCTGTCGTACCGAGAAGGGGACGTATGAAAAGATCAACAGCGCCCTGATTCCCCCGGCGACGGACGGCAAGTATACCTGGATCGACCAGAGCGCCCAGGCCGGCGAGCGCTGGTATTACAAGCTCGAGGACATCAGCCGCAGCGGCGTGACCACCCAGCACGGTCCGGTCGTGGCGGAGATGCCGGTACCGAGCAAGTTCGAGCTCGCGCAGAACTATCCCAATCCCTTCAATCCGGTGACGACCATCCGCTACCAGCTGCCGGCGGAGGGACGGGTGCTGCTGCAGATCTACAATACCAACGGCCAGCTCATCCGTACCCTGGTCGATGGTGAGGTTCCGGCCGGATACCACCAGATCGTCTGGAACGGCCGCAACGACGCCGGCGCACCGGTGGTGACGGGACTCTATTACTACCGCATCGTCGCCAACGGCATGAGCGTGACCAAAAAGATGGCCTTGCTCAAGTAGAGTTGGCCATCCCCCGCGCAGTACAAAAAAGCCGCCCGATCCGGGCGGCTTTTTTTATATTGACGGTATGCGATTTTTTATTTAAGTTGAAGGATAATTTATTGCAAGGTGCACATAACCGGGTTTCCACCTGGCCCACCTGCAAAGAAGGATCGCTACGGCATGCAAAAAAGACTGTGGTATTTGGCGGCGCTGGTACTCTGTTTTGCCCCTTCGCTGCTGGCGGGGGAGGCCGAAGCCGCTGCGGGCGGCATAAACCTGGGCGAGGTGCTTCCGGTCTGGAGCATCATCCCCTTTCTTGGCATCCTGCTCTCGATCGCCCTTTTCCCGCTCTTTGCCCCCCATTTCTGGCACCATCATTACGGCAAGGTCTCCGCGTTCTGGTCGCTGGTCGTGGCCCTGCCCTTCGTCCTTGCTTACGGCCATCCCGCGCTCCATGAGATCCTGCACATTGTGCTGATCGATTACATTCCCTTTCTCATCCTGCTGCTCGCCCTTTTCACCGTCGCTGGCGGCATTCTGGTGGAGGGGACTCTCCGCGGCAATCCGCTGCTGAACGCCCTGCTGCTGCTGATCGGCACGGTGATCGCTTCGTGGATAGGCACCACCGGGGCTTCGATGCTGATGATCCGTCCGGTCATCCGCGCCAATTCCCATCGCCGCAGCAAGATGCACGTCATCGTTTTTTTTATTTTTCTGGTCAGCAACATCGGCGGGGCACTGACTCCGCTGGGTGATCCGCCCCTCTTCCTGGGTTTTCTTCATGGTGTCCCCTTTTTCTGGACCTTTAAGCTCCTCCCCGAAACGCTCTTCGTCGTCGCAATGGTCCTGGTGCTCTTTTTCCTGATGGACTCTTATCTCTACCACCGCGAAAAACAGGCGGGCACGCTGAAAGAACCGGCAGGAGAAAAGGTGCCGCTGCGCATCCGTGGGGCGCACAACCTCATTTTTCTGGCTGGTATCATCGGCGCCGTGCTGATGAGCGGCACCTATCATGCAGGAGAGGTCAAGATGCTCGGCATTCATCTTGGCTTGGCCAACCTGTTCCGGGATCTCGTGCTGCTGATTCTGGTTGCCCTTTCGTGGGCGACCACGGCCCGCGAGGTGCGCAAGAAGAACGAATTCACCTGGGGGCCGATCATCGAGGTAGCGCTGCTCTTCGCGGGGATTTTCATCACCATCATCCCCGCACTGGCGATGCTACGCGCTGGCACCCATGGCCATCTGGCCTTCATCATCAACGCCGTCAAGGAGCCCTGGCACTATTTCTGGATTACCGGCGTCCTGTCGAGCTTTCTCGACAATGCCCCGACCTACCTGACCTTCCTTAATACCGCGCTCGGCAATTTCTACGCCGGTTTGCCGGAATCCCAGGCCATTCCCGCCCTGATCGCTGAAAAGGGAATCTTTCTCAAGGCGATCTCCACCGGCGCCGTCTATATGGGCGCCAACACCTACATCGGCAATGCCCCCAACTTTATGGTACGCTCCATTGCCGAGGAGCAGGGCGTCAAGATGCCAAACTTTTTCGGTTACATGGGCTACTCCCTCCTGATCCTCATCCCGACCTTCATTCTCACGACCTTCATCTTTTTCTGACCCCATAATAAAAGGCGCCGCTGGATGCAGCGGCGCCCGGAGTTCCCTCCTTTGTGCTCCCCCTGGAGGCTGCCGCGGCGAAAGGCCGGCTGACAACGGGTTCGGGGGGCGTGAGCGGGCCTCAAATCGGCGGCTGGGCGTGACACTCCGAACACGGGGCCTCTTTCCAGCCGTCGCCAATATCCTCGGGATGGACGAACTCGAGCGAACTGCCGGCATTCGAATAGACCATCGCTCCGGCCTTGCCCTGCGCCTGGATGTCGTGACAGAGATTACACTCCTTGGAAATCACCCGTCCCTGGGCGCTGACGTGCTCACCATCGTGGCAGCGAAAGCAACCGGGGGAATTGAGATGGCCGATGTGGTCGGGATAGTCGTTCCAGGAGACCTTCATCCCCGGGAAGAGGTTGCGGCTGTAGGCCTTCTGGGTTCCGGCGAGTGCGCGTTCGATCAACGCTCCCGTCTCCGGGCTCTGCGCGCCGGCCAGGGTGGCGCCGAAGGTACGCAGGTGGGCGGCGATCCCGGCCTGGGCGGAGTCCGGGGTCCCGTAGGTGGTCATGCAAGCCTCCACCGCTGCCCGCTTGATGCCGGGCAGGGCGGGATCGATCTCGCCGGCTGCCATCGCGCTGTTGATGAAGCGGTTGGGATCGTGGTAGCCGTGGCTCGGCCGGTTATGGCAATCGATGCAATCCATCTCCCGGACTGGCAGGGCCGCCGTTTCAGAACCGGCCGACGGGCTATCATAGACTATTTTCTCGCCGTTCTTGCGGTTGGTCATGACAACGCGGGGGATCTCGAGCCGTTTTGCATCCGCCGCGAAATAATCGATACGGATGTCGGGATTGATATGCCAGTGGATCCCGGAACTTTGCCCCAGGGCGGCATTGCCGCTGCCCGTATTGAGGAGCAGATTGATTTCCCAGCGGGTGTTGTTCTCATCTGGAAGAAAATAGATCTCGCGGCGCAGCTGTTTGCCGTAAATCTTTTGCGGCCAGTGGCAGGACTCACAGGTTTCGCGCGCCGGGCGGAGGTTGGCCACCGGCACGGGAATGGGCCGGGGGTAGACATTCGCCAGGGTGGCATAAACCTGATACAAGCCGCTCAACTTGGATTTGACATACCAGTTTGCGCCCGCGCCGACGTGGCATTCGACGCAGGTCACACGAGCATGCGGCGAGTTCTGGTAGGCGGTGTGCTCCGGCTCCATCACCTTGTGGCAAAGCTGGCCGCAAAAGGGAACCGATTCGGTGAAATGATAGGCTTCATAGCTGCCGAGGGCGGAGAGGAAGAGAAAGATCGTGGTGCCGAGGGCGAATATGATTGTGGCGGTCCGCTGCTCGGGCTGGTTGAGATCGAGCACCGGGAAGCCTTTCTCCAGGGTCTTGCCCTGACGCCGCCGTCGGCGGATGAACTGCCACATCCCCAGCGGAATGAGCAGCAGTCCGAGGATGATGAAGGCGGGGATGACGATGAAGAGGACAATGCCCACATAAGCCCGGTCGACGCTCGAGAGCGAGGCCAGGACATAGAGAAAGACGAACATGAAGAGGGCGATCAGAGCGATCACCGTGCCCGTGTAGGAGACCGGATTGTAGTAGGAGTCAGGCAAACGCAGTTTCATGAACAGTTCTCCCAAAAAGAAGAAGCCGGGGCGTTATGCGCCCCGGCTTCGGTTAAGCCAGGATGAGACTAACTATTTCAGGAAGATCATCTTTCTGGTGAGGGTCTGTCCCTCGCTTTCGAGGCGATAGATATAGGTGCCGGCGCTGGCGACATCGCCACTGTCGTTGCGGCCGTCCCAACTCAACTGATGGGTGCCAGCCGCGAAGGCGCCGCTGGCCAGGGTGCGCACCAGCTGGCCGCGCATGTCGTAGATCTTGAGAGCAATGCGCTGCTGTGCCGGCAGGCCGAAGGAGATCATCGTGCTGGGATTGAACGGGTTCGGATAGTTCTGTTCCAGTGCGAATTCGGTCGGCAGGCTGGCGTTGATATCGACGGCCGTGACGTTGAGCATCACGCTGGCGAAAGCGCTGCGGTTGCCCGAGAAATCGGTCGCCGCCAGTTTGTAGTAATAGGTCTTCTTGTTCAGGGCCGAGCCGTCGACGAAAGCATGGGTCGTCAGTTTGGCCAAAGGCTGAACCGCATCCGGATCGAAGGAGGCGGTTTCGCCGCGGTAGAGGGTGAAGAACTTGAAATCGGCGTCCACCGGTTCATCCCAGGTGAGGGAGACACCGGAGCTGGAAACGTCAGCGCGCAGGTTCATCGGCACCATGGGTTCCAGATTGTCAACCGAATAACCGCTGTCGGGCGCGGAGGCACTGTACCAGTAGGGCAGGTCGGTCTGGCCGGTGACGACGAAAACCGACCAGTGCTGACCACCGGTTTTGGTCGAATCATAGAGGGTCGGGGCCACGACGCTGTACTGTGGCAGCGCGGCAGCCGGAACCGACGCGACAAAGTCATAGAGATCCTCTTGGAACTTGACGCGAACCTCGGAGGTCAGAGTCGCCGGTACCTCGTCGAAGGAGCGGTAAAGCCTGGGTGCGGCCGCCAGCGTGATGCCCGCTGCGGGCGCATCGACGCGGCGCCAGACATTGTAGTTCCGGATCGGCATGTCTCCGGGACCGTCCGCCGGGAATTTGCTCCAGATCACCCGCACCTGCTTGCCCTGGTCATGCGGCACATCGCTGATGCTGCGGATCACACCGGAGCCGATATCGCCATACTTGAGCGAGGCGATCGAGCGGCGCAGCAGGGTGGCTGCATAGGCCGTGTTGTGGATGCCGCCGCTGAGATCTTCCTCGACAAAGTAATAGTTAAAGGCGGCTTTGAGCAGCAGTTTGCGGTATTCGGCGATTTGAACGGGTTGTCCCGTCCAGTCATAATCAGCCTTGGTGAGGACCACGTCCGAGCCGGTGGGGGGCAGAATTTCGGCCAGTTCCTCCATCAGACCCTCGATCTCGGCGGTCGCGCTTTCCAGGGTGCCGTCGTCATCATAATCCTGGGCTGCGGGGATATCGTCGAACGATTTGATGTCGCCATGGCAGGGCTGACAGACGAAGACCTTGTCGACATCGTCGGCGGTATTTTCAGTGCCCTTGTCGTCGACCATGGAGAAGGTGTGATTGTGGTCGCCAGGGTTGCCTGCGGTCGCCATGTGGCAGGTGACGCAGGCGTCTTCCGTGGTGAGGATATGGCCGGTCTTGGCGACCGGCAGGCCATAGTGAATGCCGTTGCTGGCATTGATCATATCCGCCTGAGCGCTGCCGTGTGGGCCGAAATGCGTCGAGATGTTGGCCGGATTGGCGGAGTAGACTTCGGCATTCTGACGGCCGTGATGGCAGGCCATGCAGAGTTTGCCGGTGCCGCCATAGGTGACCACGCTGCCATCGCCGAGGGTGACATCGGCCATGGTACGGATCTGGCCTTCATAGGTGCCGGAATGCGGATCGTGGCAGACCGCGCAGGACTGCTGGCCAAAGCCGTTGGTCGGGCGGCCATCAAGGCTCGTGGTCTTGGGGTCGACGCGGCGGATGAAAGCCCAGCCCGAGTGGCACTGGTCGCAGGTGGCGCGTGTGGAGTAGTTCTCCATCACTCTGGCGTGTCCCGATTTGGCCCACTGGATGTTCTTGACGTTGTAGGGCGGCTCCTCATGGCAGCGGCCGCAGGTGCCCTCATTCAGGCTCATGTCGATCGCGCTCTTTTTGCCGACATGCTGGCTGCCAGGGCCATGGCAAACCTCGCACTGGACATTGGACATCTGGGCCAGGCGCGGATAATTGGCGATCAGGCTGGCCCAATTGCCCGCCTGCAGTGGGGCCGGAAAAACCCAGCCGAGCTCAGCCGCGATGTCATCAAAGCCGTTGTTGACCGCAGTCGGCGCGGCGTTGTAGCCGGTTACATGGCAGGAAAGACAATAGCTGGCGAAATGGCCCGGCGTGTCGATGTTGTCGCTCAGGCCGACAAAGTGTTTGGTCTTGTTCCACTGGTTGGTGTTCTCGTAGTGGCAATAGGTGCACTGGCCGCCGGCGACATCGACACCAAATCCCCACTGGCCGCCGACACCGCACCACTTTGCCGCGGTGAGGACAACGGTGGTTTCACCGGTGCCGTCGGCGGTGGTGACCGACAGGACCACTTCATACTGGCCGATTGCGTCGGGAACCAGCTCGACCTTGGCCGTGTTGGTAGCAGAAAGGGCTGCGTTCGAGGCGGCCGGCTTCGTCTTGAGTGTCCAGACATATTTGGTCACCGTGCCGGAGGAAGCGGAACCGATCAGATACCAGGTTTCGCCGACACCGATGACCTTGAGGCCGCTCGAGGTCATCATGGTGCTGCCTTCGACATCGACGGAACTCAGGGCGTCCACGGTGATCTTGGCCGTCGGAGCCGCCGCCCAGGCGAAGGCCGTGATGAGCAGAAGACTGGTGAGGGCAGCAAAGATGGTGATGAATTTCGGATTCATGGGACCTCCCGGGTGATAGGGTAGTTGATTAGAATATCAAGGTACACCGAATTCAGCGATAGACCTCCTCTTTTAGCTTAAAAATGGATGGAATTTAGGGTTTCAAAAATAGTTCAATAAAACGAAATAAATTGACTTAAGGGAATGTAAAATATTTAATTATGGAATAATATAGGCGGAGGTTTTTTTTCAGGCAAATCTTTTATTGGGATTCTTTGCAGGCATGGCTTGTTTTGCTGAAAAATACGGCACCTGCTGCCGATTCCGTGAACATCCAGGGATGCAGGGGTCCATTGTGCTGAAATAGGCAACGTCGGCAGGGTTGCATGGCGAGAAGCGACCTAAAAAAGTGTAGAAAAGGCTTGCAATTGGGCGTTCATATGGTTATTTTTAACGGAAACCCGCAGTTGTGGGGGGGGGGGAGGTTCGACCAGCGTCCCATACGCAAGGAGGTCAATTCGATGAAAAGTTTAATCTGGAAATTTGCCCTGGTCGGCGCGGCACTCGTGCTGGTACTGGCGCTGCTGACCGGCTGCGGCGAAAAGCAGGCAGCGCCAACCGCTGCGGAGCCTGTTGCTGCCGCCGGCGAGTGGACCCTGGATAATCCCGCTATCCAGGCCGTGGCGGCCGTGCAGGAACGGCACACCGCCAGTCTGATGAAGAACAGCGAGGTGGTCGGAACCTATGTGACTGTCACCGAAGCGGGTCAGCCGGTGATCGTGGTGATGACCAAATCGCCCGTCCTGCAAAAGGGCCCGGGCGGTCTTCCCGCTGAGCTCGAGAGCGTCCCCCTGCTGGTCCAGGTCACCGGCGAGATCAAGGCCATGAAGAGTTCAAGCAGCACGAGCCATACCGCGAAGCAAACCCCTCCGATCCAGCTCGGCACTTCCGGCGGCTGGTCCTATGACCTGGCCAACGGCTACTGCTGCGGCGGCACCCTCGGCTCCCTGATCAAAATCGGTTCAGCTCAGTACATCCTCAGCAACTATCACGTTCTCGAAGCCGACATCGTTTCCGGTGGGAATAGCCGAGTCGCCACAAGCGGTGATCCAGTCATTCAGCCCGGCCTGATCGACGTCAACTGCAGCGCCGCCGGCGCCCAGAACGTCGCCACCCTGGTTGTGAAAAATTCTTTGCCGAGCAACAATGTCGATTGCGCCGTCGCCCAGGTGATATCAGGGATGGTGAGAACCGACGGCTCGATCCTCGAGATCGGCACCCTTTCGGCGACTACGGTTGCCGCCTCGGTCGGCCAGGCGGTCAAGAAGAGCGGCCGTACCACCGGCCTGACGCGCAGCTCGGTCTCGGGACTCAACGGCACGGTCTCGGTGAGCTATGAGAACGAGTGCGCCGGCGGCACGGCCTTCACCAAGACCTTTACCGGCCAGATCATCATCGCTAACAAGCAAAGCAAGTTCCTCAACAGCGGCGACTCCGGCTCCTTGATGGTCCAGGATGTGACGACCAATCCCAAGGCGATCGGACTACTCTTTGCGGGCAGCAACACCACTGCCGTCGCCAATCCCATCAATGAGGTGCTCAGCTTCCTCGGTGCAACGATGGTGGGCAACTGATATGAATCGTGCGGGGCAAGTCCCCATGCACGAGCGGTTTTGTCTTGAACACCCGTCCTTGCGGCGGGTGTTTTTTTATTACCAGGCGAGGGAGGGGGCAGGGAAGAGCTCGGCGAGCCGGTGCCGTGCGGCACGGTTAATGCGCTCAGCCCAGAGGTCGGAAGGATTGTGGTCGTCAGTGAGCAGGCGCGCCTGTTCCGTTGCGGGGGTGTAGCGGTTGTCCCAGGCGTGGTTGCGCTGGACGGCGCACCAGCGTTGGTAGTCGTCATCGAGGAAATCGCCGGGATTCCCCAGCCAATCTTCGGGAAACTCCAGTGCCCGGTTAGCGGCCAGAAGCAGCACATTGCCGAGGGCGTTCGGCGGCTCGGCGCAGGGCAGAGCAAGGACTGTTTCGAAAACGCGCTTGAGGGTCAGCGCCAGGCTCTGCACCAGGGGATCCTGCCAACCGACGCATTCGACATTGACCGCCAGGACCCCCTCGGGCGACAGATGCGACCGTATCAGTTGGAAGACTTCGAGGGTGGTGAGATGAAAGGGGATGGAACTCGAGCCGAAGGCATCCAGGAGGATGACATCATAGGTCCGGGAACTTGAACGCAGGAACTGCCGGCCGTCGGCCAGATGAATCCTCGCCTCGCCGCCTTCCAGGCCGAAAAAACGGCCGGCCATCTCCGCCACGACCGGATCGATCTCGACCGCATCGACCTGCCATTCCTTCGCCGACCAGTTTTTCGCGACCGATCCCCCGCCCAATCCTATCAGCAGCATCTCCCCGGTCCGGTCATAAAAGTTGCGCACCAGGTCGAAGGCGGCCACATAGGGCATTTCCGTCGCCAGGGTGCGCGCCTCCGTAGCCGTATGGATCGCCCCGTCGATGAGTAGGAAGCGGGTGCCGTTCCGCTCCACCACACGAATCTCGCCGAAGGGACTCTGCTGTACGGTGAGCACCCCGACCCCCGGTCTGGTCTGCAGGCCTGAAGCCATCAGGGTGAGAGCAAGGCCGAGGATTAGGACTAGGCCGGCCCCCTTGAGATTGCGGCGCCCACCGAGCAGGACCGCCGCCGCAGTGATCAGCAGCAGCCAGGCGATGCCCCAGGTCATCCGGTTAATGCCGGCTGCCGGGATCAGCCAGTATCCGGTGAGAAGGGCGGAGAAGACGCTGGCCACGGTGGAGAGTGCGGAAAGCGATCCGGCGGTGCGGCCCAGCTGCTCCAGCTGGTGGGTTTTCAGTTTAAGGGCGTAAGGGGTCACCATGCCCAGCAGGGTGAGCGAGGGCGCGAAGAGCAGGGTGGCCGCCAGGAGTGCGGCGGCGCGGAGCCCGAGGGGCTGCAAGCGAAGCAGCACGGGTTGTTTGAGCAGGGGAACCAGCATCAGCCAGAGGCCGGCGCCGGCCGGAAGCGCTGCGAGCCGCTCCAGAGCGGCACCGCGGTCCGCCCAGCGGCCGCCGAGATAGTACCCGAGGCTCAGGGAGAGCAGGGTTACAGTGATCAGAGCCGCCCAGAGGTAGAGGCTGGAGCCGTAGAAAGGAGCGAGCACCCGCGTGCCCAGCAGTTCGATGGCGAGCACCGCAGCGCCCGCCACCGAGACGACGAGGTAAAGGAGAAATCGGGCCATGCCAAAAGACGCTCAGTGGTTCCAGATATAGTTCTTGGAGGGGTCGTTTTCATGGCATCCGGTGACACAGGTGCCGTTGGCGTGGTTCCACTGCCACAGATCGATGACCTCCGCCCGGCCGGGGGTATCGTCGTTGACATGGCCGGGGTCGCTGTAGACGGTCGGCACCTTGTGGCAGAGCAGACAGGTGTACTTTTTGTCCAGGACATGGAACTTGTGCCGCCCCACGCCCATGGCGGTCTCGGCCATGTTACCCTGGGTATCCTTCGGCGGTTGGATACCATCGGCGCTGCCATGGCAGAGGGTGCAATTCTCGGGTCCACCAATGCCGGTATGGCAAAGGGTGCAGCTTTTGCCCGAGGTGCCGCCGAGATAATCGGCGCCGTGGCAGCTCTTGCACGGAGTCAGGTCATGCTCGTCCTTGCGCAGCCAGGCTACGTGTGAGGCGGCTCCGGCGGGATGGGTCCAGTCCGCAGAATGCGGGTAAGAGGCGTGGCACTTGGTACAGCTGGCTTTGGCGATGCCGCCCTGGAAATCCGCCCCATGACAGCCGGAGCAGCCGCTCAGGTTATAGCCCTGGGACTTGAGCTGGACGCCATGGAACTGCGATGATGATTTTTCATACTTGAAAGCCGTTTCGTGAGGATAGGCCGTGTGGCAGGCGGTGCAGGCCTGCTTGCCATCCCCGCCCTGCAGCGTTGCGCCATGGCAAGCCTTACACTCATCCAGCTTGAAGCTGCGCACGGCGAGCCAGGCTCCATGCGAAGTGCTGCCAGAGCCCTCGGCCCAGCTGTCTCGGTGCGGATAAGAGGCATGGCAGGTGTAGCAGGACTGCTTATTGCCACCGCCGCTGTAGTCGCTGCCGTGGCATGGCTGGCAGCTGTTCAAGTTCCAGCCGGCATTTTTCGCCCAGGCGCCATGAAAGGAGGCGGAGCTGCTCTGCATCCACCCCGTGGCGTGCGGATAAAGGGCATGGCAGCTGGAGCAGGGCTTTTTGCCTTCGCTGTTCTGCAAATCCTCACCGTGACATGGGGTGCAACTCGTGGTTGCAAAGCCGGCCTTGGCCAGGTAGCTGCCGTGGAACCGGCTGTGCCCGACGGTGAGCCAATTCTCGCTGTGGGGATAAGTATCATGACACTTGAAGCAGGAAACCTTGGAGGTTCCTCCGGCGAGGTCCGCACCGTGGCAACTGGCGCAGGAGGCCATACCGGCGGACAGTACCTTTTGGCCATGGTCCGCCCGGCTCGAACTTGCCGAGGTGGTTTTTACCCAATTATCCGGATGCGAGTTGGAAGGCTGAGGCGTTTGATCTTTGGAGCATCCGGCCCACCAGATCGCAAGGAGAGAGAGCAGCAATGCAAGAATTGTTTTTTTCATTTTTTCTTCCCGATGGGCTCAGGTTATTTGGATGCGTGGCACTGGATGCAGATCGGCTCGCTGGCCGATTCGGCATGGCACACAGTGCAGCCATCCATGTCGGCGCGGGCGGCGCGTGCATGCGTCCCGCCGGTGGCGGGATTGGACCAGGCGGCGCTGGCATGCGAGCGCGGCATCACCATCTGGCTCTGATGGCAGGTGACACAGTAGCTCTGGTCGTCATGGCAAGTCAGGCATTGTTCCTTGTTACCCCGCGCCATCAAGCCGTGATTGTGGATGAAATTGAGGGGATGAGCTTTGCGGTCGAGATTCCCCCGTTTGTGACAAATCAAGCATTGATCGTCGGTGTGGCACTGCTTGCATTCGTCTTTTTCGGTCTGCATCCGAATGCCATGGGCTTTGGGCCAGTCGAGTGAGTGGGAAGCGGGCGCCAGCTTTTCCCCCTTGGCATGGCAGTCATAACAGTACCCCGGTTTGGCGAGGTCGTCATGACAGCCGGAGCAGGTGCTCATCTTGGGCAGATGCTTTGCTCCGACGGTCTCGCTGGCGGCGACGCCGGTATGGCAGGTGGTGCAGGTCACCTTGTCCGAGATGTGTTTGGCATGGGGAAATTTGGCAATATAGCCGCTGGTGCGCGGCTCGGGTTTGGCATGGTCGACATCGCTGTGGCAGAGGCTGCATTCGGCTTCGCGGTCGTGACAGGTATAGCAGCTCTCCATATTGGGCAGGAGATCGTCGGACGGCTGGAGGCTCTCGGCGACGGCGGTGTGGCAGTCTGTGCAGGCCGCGCCGACGCTCTCGCTATGCAGTTTGTGCGAAAACTTGAGTTCCGATTTCTGCGCCTCCGCGGTCAGGGTCTGGAGGAGGACCAGGGCAGAAAGCGCGGTAAGGCTGAACATTCTTTTCATGGAAGGGCTCCTCTGCGGCTACCAGCGGTAGGTGATATGGTTCAGAAAGCGCGAATCGTTTTCTTTCAAACGGTTGGTCAGCCACTGATATTCGCCGACAAAGTTCCAGCGGCCGAGGGAGTAGCTCAAGCGCGCGGCATTGGCGATTTGGTCGTCGTATTCGTATATGGTCTCGGTGCGGTATTTTGAATAATCGGCATACAATGAGGCGACCAGTTTGGGCAGGATCTCGTAGCCATAGTTGAAATAGGCGCTGATCTGGTCGCCGGTGTAGCCGGTTTCGTACATCATGCCGATGCTGCCGTCGTCGTTATTGAGAGAAAGCAGAATGCGGTCCGCCTGATCGGCGTCGAACATCAGGTGCTGATACTGGGCCTCGACGGCCAGACCCGGCGTAAGCGCATAGTCGGCGCCGGTGCGGATCTGCGAGTAGGGTTTGACTTCAAAGATGGTATAATAGGAGTTGGCGTAAACCTGCGGATTTTGCCGCTTGTATTCGATAAAAGTGGCCAGTTTTCCGTTCCAGGAACGGCTGGCGTTCAGCAGCAAACGATGGAGCCGCTCATTCTCGAGATCATAGTGGGACTGGAGCCGCAGCTGCACATAAGGTACCAGGTTGCTCTCCAGATTGGCCCCGGTGATTTGCCAATAGGCGGCCTCGCTGTTGAATTTGCGCAAATAAAAGAGCTGGGCGGTGGAGGCGTAGACCTTCTTCACCTGAAACGCGCCCCCCACAACCGATGCATCCGCGAATTTCTGGATCTTGAAGGCACGGGAGGCGACACTCTCAACGCCGCCATAAAGCTGCAGCGAAAATCTTTGATCAAAGGCATAGCGGGCATTGAGGCCGTCGAGGGCGCCCAGGGCGGTGCCAGGATGGAGAAACTGCCGGCCGAAAGCCAGGTTCAGCTTGCCATCAAGCAAGTTTCTGGCCTCGAGCGTAAGAGCGAAGGCGCGGAAGCGCATATCATTATCGAGATCCTGGTTGGCATCGGTCAGAAAACGAAGATTGGAATTCAGGGCGAGGTGCCTGCAGGGGCTGACGGCAGTGAAATTGAGGTACTGGAAGAAACGGGTATGCACTTTGTCACTCTCGAAAGCATAGATCGAGTTGCGCGCGCTGCCATGGAAGGTGATGCCCTGAGCAGCGAGAGCACCGGCCATAAAAAACAGGAGGAGCAGCAGGAAGTGCAAACGGTTTTTCATGGTTCCTCGCGAGGTTGATTAAAAAATGGTTCAACTATACGAAATAACAAGACATTAGAAATGGTCCAATGCCACGAAAAAACATAAGGACTATGCAGCAAAAAAACAAGCAAATTGTGCGCATGTTGGGCGTTCTGCAGCATGAACCGTATTTTGCCTTGTTATTCAGGCGCTGCTTTCCTACATTGCAGCCTGGCCCGGGTTTCACTCGCCCATCGAGCAGGAGGCACCATGAGATCGGTCTTTCCTTTCCGGATTCTTGATCTTTCCCATCCCTTTGCAGCGGATATGCCGGTCTGGCCGGGGGATCCCCCCGTTTGGATCACCCCAACCGCAGGATATGAACGGGAGGGTTATCTCCTGAATGCCCTCTCTTGCGGTGAGCACAGTGGCACCCATTGCGGAGCACCTTGCCATTTTGTCACCGGCGGCACCAGCATGGACCGCTTCTCCGCGGAACAGCTTGTGGCTCCCCTGGTCAAGATCACCCGCCGGCTGCATCAGGACGATCTACTCACCGCTGCGGGCGTGACCGGTTGGGAAAAACGCTTCGGTCCGATCGCTGCTGATGCCGCAGTGGTGGTGGAGACCGGCTGGAGCAGCCGCTGGCCTGACGCGGCAGCTTATTTGGCCCGCGATGCCGGTGGCACCATGCACTTTCCGGGGATCAGTCTGGAGGCGATGCAGTTGCTGGTAGTGGAGCGCGGTGTGCGCATTGTGGGAATCGATACTCCCGGAGTGGATGGCGGTGCTTCGGCTGATTTTGCCGCCGGCACCCTCCTGGCGCACCATGGAGGCCTGCACCTGGAGAATCTGGCCCGCCTGGCGCAGGCGCCGCCAACGGGCGCCTGGCTGATCATCGGTGCCTTGGCCATCACAGGCGGCAGCGGCGCACCGGCAAGGCTGCTGGCCCTGACACCGCGGGCCTGAGAGGACAAAAAAACCTTCCGGAGGATGAGGCCGGAAGGTTTTTTTGCAGGCCATACTCAGGAAAATCGGTACGCCTTGAGGGTCTGGAGACTCTCGGTGACCACCACCTTGACAAAGCCGGTGACGGGGACCGAAAGCAGCATGCCGATGAGGCCGAAGAGGTTGCCGCCGATGATGCAGGTGACCAGGACCAGCGCCGGATGGAGGTGAACGCTGCTCGAGACCGAGAGCGGCTGGATACAAAGATCATCGGCCAGCTTGAGGCCGAGAAAGAGCAGCGCAACGTGCCCCCCGGCCGAGAGATCGCCGTTCTCCATGATGGCGATGATGATCGACGGAATGCCGCCGGCAAACGGGCCGACGTAGGGGATGAGATTGGCCAGGCCGGAGAACGGCCCGAGTAGAAAGAAATAGGGCACGCTCAGGGCACCCAGGCCGATCGTTGCGAGCGTGCCGATCGAAACCGCATCGATGAACTGGCCGCGTAAATAGTTGCCAAGTTGCTGGTCCATCTTGTGGATGAGATCGAGACTGAACTCGAAATAGCGGTTGGGGACCATCCGGATCAGTCCTTTCTTCCAGCTGCGCGCATCCTTGATAAAAAAGAACATGAGAAAGGGGATGGTGACCAGGGCGAGAACGATCTCGACCACATCCTTGACGAGGAAGTCGATGATCTTCTTGCCGAAAGAGGCCTTGAATTCCGCCAGTTTGACCTTGAGGTCGATATCGCCATATCCGAGCCAGCCCATCTTGGCTCGCACCACCTCCTGCAGCTTGGCGAGGGCAAGATCGGTCTTGGCTGAACTCTCGCCGCTGCCCATCGCGATCAGCTGGGCCTTGAGGGCTGGCACGAAGGTGAGCAGACTGATGATGAGCAGCAGGGTGATGGTCAGCAGGATGATCCCCGCCGCAGCGGTGCGTGAGATGCCGTGCGCTTCCATGCGCACTACCAGCGGATCGAGGATGTAGGCGAGTAGAATGGCGATGATCATCATCTGGGCGACGCCGCCCATGGCGAGCAGGATGATGATCAGCACCAGCACAAACAGGAGCAGCAGCATCTTGCGGGTACTGGGGTCGCGGAAGGAGATCATGCGTTCACCTCCTACTGCGGCGTCTGGCGCATCTGCTGCAGCGCCTCGTTGATGGCATAGGTGCGCTGGTTGGTCTGGCGCAGCCGCTCGCAAACCAGCCGCGAGAGGCCGAGGACGATCTTGATACCCAGCTGCGGATTGCGTTCGATCAGGCCATACAGATCGGGCTGGAAAAAGCCGAAAATGCGGCAGTGGGCGCGCGCCACGGCTGTCGCCGAGCGCGGCGCGGCATCGAGCAGCGCAATCTCGCCAAAGAATGAACCATCGCTGAATTCGGCCAGCTGCAGTTTGCCGGCTTCGGAGAGAATGGCCACCCGGCCGGTCTGGAGGATGTACATCCCCATCCCCGGTTCGTTCTCACGAAAAATGACCTCGTCGGGCTGGTATTCCCGCTGGTGCAGAATGCGCACCACCGCCGCCAGTTCCCGCCGTGTTAAATCCTGAAAGATCGGCATGGCCTTGAGGAGCTGGCTGATCTCCTCTTCATTCTGCTCGGGATGTTCTGCTGCTTTCTTGACGAACAAACCTTTCATGGGCATTCCCCATTCAGCTGCGTGAATCGACTGGACTCCCTTTGCGGGGCCGTCTGCAAGGCGCAGCGGGCCCCTCTTCAATCGAAATATAATGCAAATTGGCCAAAAATGAAATGATTTTTATTGTTGCGTCAAAAAGGCCAGAATAGCCCGCATCAACCGATCCCGCTCCGGCGCTGCGGCGAGGGTCTCGAAGGGGAATCCCATAGCGACTACAGCATGGCCTTTTTTAAAGGCTGTGGCGGCACTGAACTGGTTCTCGCTGTAGCGGAGAATGGTGCGGCTGCCGTTGACCGGATCAATGGCGTCGGGAGCCTCGGCGGCATAGATCTGTGAATCCGGCCGGGTGATGAACCGGAACGGGGTCCCGCGCGGCCAGAAGCGGTCATCCGCGCTGAAGAGGATCCCCTCGGTGGCGGCGTGATCGGCCGTCCAACGGTAATGCAAGCGCCGCTCGATGAACTGAACCAGAGAGTCGTCGGACTTTTTCCCGGCGCAAGGATCGCTGCCGATGTACGCCCCGCTGACGAAGAGCCCCCCCTTGCGGTTGAGCAGACTGTCGAGGGCCGCGCAGAGTCCTGGCGAGAAAGCGGCATACCGCGGGCCGCGCAGCGAATCGCCGGCGGCGGTAGGCCAGCGGGTCCGCTTTTGCTCCCCAAGGATCAGATCGACCAGCCTGAAGCGGCGCAGATCGACCCGCCCGCTGGTGAGGGCTTCATCGCTGCAGGAGACGAAGGAGCGGCCAGCGGCGCGGATCGAACGGCCATGAACCGCGGGAAAATCGAAGGTATTGCCGCAGATTGGCTTCGCCTCCCAGGCCGCAGCGCTGGCACCGTGACCGGGGGCATCATTGGTTCGGAAGGGGGAGTCGGTCTTCAGGTCGGTCTGGCTCCCGGTATACCCGATGCTGAAATGGTCGGCTACCCCCTGATCGAGGAAATCGGTGAATCCCGCGTACTCTGCCCCGTCGATCCAGGCAGGAGACGCGACCCGGTCAAATCCGTTGACCACCAGGACCGGCTCAGGGTCCTCCGGCAGCTGGCAGAGGGAGAGCACCTCGCTGGGAAAGCTCTCGCCGCCGGCATTGACCGCGGTCACCTTGAAACTGTAGAGCACCCGCGGCTTGATCGGCCGGACCACCAGGCGCGGCTGATCGACCGGTGTGCCGTTGTCAAAACCGCCGTTCTCCTGGCGCATGTAGACGATGTAATTCTGCGGCTCGGCCGACGGTTCGAGGGGATCGCTGACCGGCTGCCAGCTTAGGGTTGCCTCCCCCGGGCCGCTCAGCAGGGCCTGAAAATGGTCCACCGGCAGGGGCTGGACGGCGAAGGCGCTCTGGTTTTGAAAGGCGATAAATTTGAGCATCGCCTTGTAGATAGCGCGCGCGGTGTCAAAACGGAAACGCGGATCGAGGGCATACTTCATGTCCAGAAAATTCTGGTGTGAGAGCAACTCGAGCAGGGTGCAAGGGATCTGCGGGCGCCGAGACTCGCTGTAATCGCCGTCCATCAGCGGACGGCGGCTCCAGACCGGATCATACAGCCGACGCAGATCCTCAACAAGCTGGGTCTGCAGCACATCGGCGAAATCGCGGTTGGCCATGCGCGATACCCCGTCCGGAAAGCTGAACGTCGAATCCGCGGATTGATAGCTGTAAATGCTCAGGGTGCCAATGGTGGTGTCGTTGCGGGTAATTCCGGCATCGGTATGAAAGGCAAAGCTGAGGTCAAAAGGGATGCCGCGGCCGGGATCGTGGCGGCTCTTCTTCGGCCCGAAGGGATCGCCGTAGAGATAGTTGGCGTACTCGCTGCGACTGTTATAGTCATCTCGATAATCATCGCGGCCATCGTTGAGATTGTAGATCAGGGTGTCGGGAAAGCCGGCGAACTGAAGATAGTACTTGCTCCCCTCGGCGAAACGGGGCTTGCCGCTGACCGCCCCATTGCGCAGGATGTCGCCCATGCCGCCGCCGAAACGGACGCCATCGGCGCTGACCAGACGGCCGGGGGTGTGGCCCCGGTTGCTCAGCTCGACGCTGCCGCTGTCGGGATGGCAGCCCTTCAGGAAGCGGAAGGTGCCGAGATAGATCCATGTGGAGCCGCCGATCTGCTGATTGACCAGAAACTGCGTTGCGCCACCGGCATGGCGGACGGTATAGAGGGCATCATCGAGGTTGTCCGGAGAGGCATGCCAGGAGATGTAGACAGCATAATCGCCGTCGGCGGGGATCTCCGGCCGCCAAAAGGCGCAGCTCGTCCCGACGGTGTCGCTGGTGCAGAGACGATGGGTGCCTTGAAGGAAGGGATTGTGATTGACCTCGTAGGGTGGACGGCCGATGGCGAAGCCTTTCTCCGCGCCACAGTGCCACCCGGGTCCGGATTCGTGGTAGCCGGCGCCGGTGGATGCCGGGGTGTCGTTGTCAACGATCACCATACGGGTCTGGATGTCGCGCTCGCGCGGTGTAAAGACCACCGCTCCGGCATTCTCGAGCATTGGAATGAGATAAAAGGTGGTGAACGAGAAAGGGAGCAGATCCTCGACGGTCTCGAAAAGGCGCGGACGCTGCCATTCCCAACGGTCCGTCCCGGCATTGTAATACCAGCCGTGGCTGGGACGAACGTCGATGGTGCGATTCAGCAGTCCGAGGCTGGGTTGACTGGGGCGGCTGATGCGCCGCACCAGGGCCGCCGGTCGCGGCGTCTGCCGGGCCATACGGCTGCGGTCCCATTGACGGGCATTGCGGCGGTAGAGATTGGGGATAAGGGATTCGATCGGCTGGCCGAGCGTGTAGAGGGTGATGTTGTAACGGTCGTATTTCTTGCCGAGCAGCGCATGGAGCCGGGCATAGGTCGCTTTGACATTATCAGGCCGGAAGGCGGGATAGGAAAAGTTTTTGCTGAAAGTGACCGCGAGGGACTTTTCGCTGGACTTGAGGATGAGGGATTCGATGCGCACCCCGTTGGAGAGGGGCAGAGGCGATTTGGTCGCCGTGCACTCGGCAATCAGGGCTTCGATTTTTTTATGGACGTGAATGCTTTCCTTGTCCATTTTGCTGTAGTCGTAGGCGGGTTTGCGCAGAACTGCTTTCGGCGCACAGGCCAGGGCGAGCGCAATCAGGCCCGGCAGGATGAGGCGGAGGCACGGTTTCATTTAGACTCCCGGTTAGATGGTCACATGATAAAGAATTTCGCGCAATCCTCCAAGCAAAAAGTGCGGCGGCCGGAAAACGGGTAGGCGCCAGCGGGGGTGCAAGTTACGTCGGCGGCCGGAAACCGGGCGGGCGCTGAAGGATGTGCGCAAACCGGGCGCGCCGGAACGGCGCGAATAATACCGGGCCGCGAATGGTTACATGCTGTAGAGCGCGACCCTTAAATACGGAGGTGGTATGGATTACACCCTGCTGCAGCAACATCTTTTCGAACTCATCCGCCGCACTTCGGCCTTTCTGCCGCGCGATGTCGAGGTTGTGCTGGCCGATGCGCGCGGCCTGGAGGAGCCCGAATCGCGGGCCCGACTGGCTCTGGAGATGGTCGCCCTTGACATCGGCCTCGCACGGCAGCGCTCGGCGCCGATCTGCCAGGATACCGGCACCCTCACCTTTTACCTGCGCGTGCCGGTTGGCGCCGACCAGATCGCCATCCGCCAGGCCATCGAGGCGGCGGTGGTTGATGCGACCCGCCATGGCTATCTGCGGCAGAATTCGGTCGACAGCCTCACCGGCCGGAACAGCGGCAACAACCTGGGGCCCGGCAGCCCGGTCTGCCATTTCGAGCAGGGGCCCGGAGAGAACCTGGATATCCGCCTCATCCTCAAAGGGGGCGGCTGCGAGAATACCAGTGCGCAGTTCATGCTCCCCGCCACCTTTGACGGCGTGCGCTATAACCGCGATTTGCAAGGGGTTCATGCCTGCATTCTCCAGGCGGTGCTGCAGGCGCAGGGCCACGGCTGCGGACCGGGGTTTCTCGGGGTTTGCATCGGCGGCGATCGCGCCACAGGGTATGCCTATGCGAAAGAGCAGCTGCTGCGGCCGGTTGATGATGTTAACCCCGTGCCCGCGCTGGCGGACCTGGAGGCGCGCGTAGTGGCGGACGCCAACCGCCTCGGGATCGGCCCCATGGGCTTTGGCGGCCGCCTGACCCTCGGCGGCTGCAAGATCGGCAGCCGCAATCGCCTGCCTGCCTCCTTCTTTGTCAGCGTCGCCTATATGTGCTGGGCCTATCGCCGCCGCGGTCTGTTGCTGGATGCGCAGGGCACGTTGGTCGATTGGCTTTATCATGAAGCGGGCGAATTCGCCGCCGAACCCGCTGCGCCTGCGGAGATGGTCTTCGATCCGGCGCGGGTGCGGCGGCTGCAGGCGCCGCTGGATGAAGCGACGGTGCGTTCCCTAGCGGTCGGGGAGATCGTCCTGCTCAGCGGCACCCTGTTCACCGGTCGCGATGCCGTGCACAAGTATTTGCATGAAGGCGGCGAGCTCGAAATCTTGCGCGGCGGCATCATCTACCATTGCGGTCCGGTGGTGATCGAGGCCGGCGGGCGGCGCCAGGTAGTGGCCGCAGGGCCGACCAGCTCGATCCGCGAGGAACCCTATGCAGCGGAGATCATCGCAAAATACGGCCTCAAGGCGATCATCGGCAAGGGGGGCATGGGGGAGCGGACGCGTCAGGCCCTGGCGGCGCACGGAGCGGTCTATCTGCACGCCATCGGCGGAGCGGCGCAGATCTATGCCCGGTGCGTCGAAGAGGTGGTCAGCGTCCATCTCGAAGAACTGGGCAGCCCCGAAGCGGTCTGGGAGTTGCGGGTGCGGGATTTCCCTGCGGTGGTGACCATCGATGCGCACGGCCGTTCGCTGCACCAGGAGGTGTTGGCCGCTTCGGGAGAGCGACTGCAGGCGTTGATGACACAATAATCGCGGAACCCGGCGCAAAAAAAACGCCCGGAGGAGGGGACTCCCGGGCGTTTCTGTTTTTTGGCAGCTTCTCAGAGCCGGCTGAAAAAGGGCAGCAGCGAGAGCGCCAGGCCGAGGAAAAATTTGGAGATGCGCAGGAGCCGTTCGTCGCCGGTGATGAAGAGGAACTCCTTGGCAAATGCGGCGTGGATCACCAAAAAAAGCCCTAAGCCGCTGCTGATCAACTGCCAAAAGTAGATGGGTTGATCTCCCATGGCTGCTTCTCCTGACGAAGCCGAAAATGATGAGGGAGACTCCAAAGCCGGGGGGGGGACGGCCATGGAGTGAGCACAGTTAGAGGAGGCGATGTAGCTTCAGAAACAGCTTGGTTAAATATAAAAGCCATGCTATTGGAAGTCAAGTATTTTCTTCACAGGTAGCAACTTTTTTTTAGGTCGGCAAAAGTTGCCGTTAAACGCAGAAAATACTTGACAAATTCCACAAGATGTAGTATTTTTAACTAAATAGTTGGTTAAACCAAATGGTTAATTCAGCGGCGGGGAAAAGACTGCCGCTTTTGAACCCTTCGGGACGGCCGTTGTTCCACACGTTCCACAGCGGGAGTGGATCCTTGCAGCAGGAGAACCATGAGCGACCGGGAAAATATGCGTGACCGGATCAAGCAGGCGGCCGCGGAAGTCTTCTCCGAGCGGGGTTTTGACGGGGCGCGTATGCAGGAAATTGCGGATCGCGCCGGCGCCAACAAGGCGATGATCTATTACTATTTCAACTCCAAGGAGGCGCTCTTCACCGCCATTTTTTCGGAAAACTTTACTAATCTTTTAAAACTGTTCAGCTCCATCCTCCAAGTTGAGGCGATCGATCCCAAGGTGGTGATCCCGCAACTGGTCCATCTGCACCTGGACTTTCTCAACCGGCATCCCGAGCTGCCGAGGATGATTGTCCGCGAGATTCACAGCGGCAACCCGGTGGTCGAGAAGCTGGTGCGGAGCAATTTCCGCCGCTTCAGCGGACCGTTGCAGGCCCTCAGGGACGAAATACCGGCAGCGATCCGAAACGGGCGACTCCGCAAGGTCGATCCGCTGCAAACGGTCTGGAATCTTGTAGCGCTCAATATTTTTGTCTTCATTGTGCAGCCGATCCTCGCAGCCGCCTTTCCCGAGGCCTTCTCCGACAAAGCCCGGATGCTGGCGGAGCGGGAGAAGGCCATCGTGGACCTCATGCTCTACGGTTTGATTCCGCGTCAGGAGGAGTGACATGTCATCTCCATCATGGATTCCCAGGCGATTTCCCATCCTCAGTCTGTTGCTGCTGGCGCTGGGAGGGGCGGCGGCAGCGCAGCAGAGTCTGCCGGAGTGTGTGCATGCAGCCCTCTCCAATAATCCGGGTTTGAAGGTGGCCGAAAGCGAGGCGGGGATCGCCGCTGCGGATGCCGACCAGGCGAAGGCGGCTCGGCTGCCTTCCCTCGATTTCAGCGGCAGCTATCGCCGCCAGAGCACCATCCCCGAACTGCATTTCGATGCGCCGCTGTTCCAGCAGTTCTTCCCGAAGGGTGGGATCAAGCTGGGTTCGCTGGACAACTCGGACCTGCGGTTGACGCTGAGTCAGCCCCTTTTCACCGGGTTCCGGCTAAGCGGCTCCAGGAGGGCCGCCGAGGCGATGGCCGGCGCCAAGGAGAGTGAACTCAAGCGTCAGCGTGGCGAGTTGATTTTCCGGGTTGAATCGGCCTATGCCGCCCTGCTGCAGGCGCAAAAGGGGGCGGAGATCGCCCGCAGCGCCCGCGAGCAGATCGCCGCTCATCTGCGTGACGTCGAGGTGATGGTCGAACAGGGGCTGGCCCGCCGCGACGAGCGGCTGCGCGTTGAGGTCAAGGCCTCGGAAGCCGATCTGGCGCTGCTGCAGGCCGAAAACGGCGTCGCTTTGGCGGCGGCCGCACTCGAGAACCTCCTGGCGGCTCCCCTGCCGGCTGGAACCGGCCTGACGGCGATGGGCCCCGGCCATATCGAACCGGGCACGCTTGAGGCGTCACTGCAACTGGCCGCAGCCAACCGGGAAGAACTGGCGAGCCTGGCCAGGGCCCATCAGGCTGCCGATGCCGGCCGCAAGATAGCCAGGGGAGGGCGTCTTCCCGCACTCGCCGGTTTTGCCAGCTACGGTTATGGCAAACCCGGCCTCGACATGATCCGCAATGAGTGGATGGACTACTGGCTGGTCGGAGTCGGCGCCGAATGGAATCTTTGGAACGGCGGGCGGACGGTCTCCAGGATCGAGCAGGCCGAACTGCGGCTGAAGGGGATCGCCGAGAGCGAGCGCCAGCTGCGGGAGGCGATCGCGCTCGATGTCAAGCAGGCTCATCTGCGCCTCAATGAGGCGTCCAAACGGCTGGAGGTGGCTGGACGGATGGCCGAACAGGCGCGGGCCAGCTTCGCGGTGACCGAGAAGCAGTATCAGCAGGGTCAGGCGTCGAACACCGATTACTTTGATGCACAATCCGAGCTGACCCGGGCCCTGCTGCAGCAGAGCGGTGCGGAGATCGAATCGGATCTGGCGCGCGCCAACTGGCGCCGCGCTGTGGGCCTCGGCGAAAAGGAGTACTCTCAATTCTGAAAGAGGAGTCTATGAAAGTCTTATCCCAGGTCGTGTTCGTCATCGCCGTTCTGATGCTCTTCAGCGGCTGCGGCAAAAAGGAGAGCGGCGTCATCACCGGCTCGGGAACGCTGGAGGCGACCGAGGTCCTGGTCAGCGCCAAATCGGGCGGCACTCTGACCGCCCTGCTGGTCGACGAGGGGGCATCGGTCTTAGCCGGGCAGCTCATCGCCGCCATCGACAGCGAAAAGATCGTCCTGCAGCAACAGCAGGCTCTGGCCGCGCTGGAGGAACTGCGGCTCAACCGCATCAACGCCTCTCGCCTCACCCGCACCGCCGGAGAGAACCTCGACAACCTCACCCGGAAGAGCCAGCGCATCGCAGTGCTGCTCGAGGATGGCAGTGCAACACAGCAGCAGTTCGATGATCTCGAGACCGCGCGCAAGGCGGCCGAGGCGCAATTCGAGAACGGGCGTACCAGTCTGGCCGCTCTCGACGCCAAGGAAGCGCAGCTCAAGGCGCAGATCGGGCTCATCGGCAGCCAGTTGCGCGACAGCCGCGTGACCGCGCCGATCAGCGGCGTCGTCATCGACACCTATATGGAAGCGGGCGAGGTGGCACGCCCGCTTGCGCCGGTGGTCACCCTGGCCGACCTGACGCGGATGTACGTCCGTATTTACCTCAAGGATAAGGATATCACGCGCATCCGGCTCAACGGCCCGGCGCAGCTCACCCTCTCCGGCTATCCCGGCAAGACCTTCCCCGGCCGGATCGTCTGGATCGCCGACAAGGCCGAGTTCACGCCCAAGAATGTGCAGACGCGCGAGGCGCGCTCCGATCTGGTCTATGCGGTCAAGGTGGCGGTGGACAACCCCGACGGCATCCTCAAAATCGGCATGCCAGCCGACGTGACCCTGCTCTGAGGGCTCGCCCGATGGCGTACGATATTCAAGTCTCCGGCCTGCGCAAGTCCTTCGGCGCGGTGACGGCCCTGGACCGACTCGGCCTGACCGTCCAGCCGGGGGAGATGCTCGGCCTGATCGGGCCCGACGGCGCCGGCAAGACCACCACTCTGCGCATCCTTTGCGGTCTACTCTTCGCCGACGCCGGCGACGTCCGCGTCGGCGGCCTTGACCCGCGCCGGGCGCCCCGCGAGGTGCGTCGCTTCCTCGGCTATATGCCGCAGCGCTTCTCGCTCTACCCGGATCTTACAGTTGCGGAAAACCTGCGCTTTTTCGCGGATCTCTTCCAGGTGCCCAAGGGAGAGCGCGAACGCCGCATGACCGAGCTACTGCACTTCAGCCGGCTCGCTCCCTTCACCAGCCGTCTCGCCGCCCGTCTCTCGGGGGGAATGAAACAAAAGCTCGCCCTCTCCTGCACCCTGATCCACACGCCCAGGATCCTGATGCTGGACGAGCCGACCACGGGCGTCGACCCGGTCTCCCGGCGGGAGTTCTGGGAGATCCTCGGCACCCTGAACCAGGAGGGTGTGACCATTCTCGTGACCACTCCGTACATGGATGAAGCGGCGCGCTGCGACCGGGTGGCGTTTATTCACAAGGGGCGGCTGCTCACCGTCGAGCGCCCGGAGGCCATCCCGGGGCTCTACACCAAGAAACTCTTCGAGGTGGTCACGCCGGATAATCTCGTGGCGGCGCGCCTCTTACGCGCCAGCGGGGCTTTCACAAGGGTCCAGGTCTTCGGCGACCGGATTCACCTCAGCGCCTCGGGGGATGACGAAACCTTGCAGCATCAGGTGACCGCGTTGCTGGAGGCGGCCGGCATCCGCGCCGATTCGGTCGCCCCGATTGCGGCGGGGATTGAGGACGTGTTTGTCGAATTGCTAAAGTGAGCAGTGCCATGACAGAAGCGTACTCCGTTCAGGTGGAGGGGATTTCGCGCCGTTTCGGCGATTTTGTTGCCGTCGACGGCATCAGCTTCAAGGTGCGCGAGGGCGAGATCTTTGGCTTCCTCGGCGCCAATGGCGCGGGCAAGACCACGACCATCCGTATGCTCTGCGGGCTGCTGCTGCCCTCCTCCGGCAGGGCCACGGTCGCGGGTTATGACATTTACTCGGAGACGGCGCAGATCAAGGCTACCATCGGTTACATGTCACAGAAATTCTCGCTCTACGACGATCTGACCGTCGCGCAGAACCTCGATTTCTACGGCGGGATCTACGGCCTCTCGCGGGAGGAACTCGGCCGGGCCATCACCTCCGCCATCGCCACGACCGATCTAAAGCAGCATCTGGGCAAGCTGACCCGCGATATTCCCACCGGCTGGAAGCAGCGTCTGGCCCTGACCTGTGCCATCCTCCACGAGCCCAGGATCCTCTTTCTCGACGAGCCCACCGGGGGTGTCGATCCGATCTCACGGCGGGAGTTTTGGGGGCTGATTTATGATCTGTCCGAAAGGGGGACCACTGTCTTCGTCACAACCCACTATATGGACGAGGCCGAATACTGCAACCGGCTGTCGATCATGCATGACGGCCGGATTATCGCCCTGGGCTCGCCGCGTGAGCTCAAGGAGCGCTACCGCAAATCGACCATCGAGGCGCTTTTTATCGATCTAGTGCGGCAAGAAAGCCGCAAAGCGGAGACCGTATGAGGGCGCGCATCCTGGCGATCGTCCGCAAGGAATTACTCCACATTTTGCGCGATCCGCGTAGCCTGGTCATCATCTTCCTTCTCCCGATCCTGATGGTGCTGCTCTATGGTCACGCGATCACCTTCGACATCCGCGACATCCGGCTGGGGCTGCTCGATGAGGACAAGAGCCCGGCAGCGCGTGATCTGGTGGAGGGTTTGATCAGTTCGAATTATTTTCAGTTGAGCGGCATCCTCGAACGCCGCGAAGCGATCGAGGAGGCCTTTCTCCACCGCCGGATGATTGCGGTGCTAATCATTCCGCGGGGATTTGGTGCCTCCTACGGGAGCCGGCCGCTGAGCGAGGTGCAGGTGATTCTCGACGGCTCCAACGCCAACACCGCGACCGTGGCGATGAATTATATTCGGGCCTATTTCGTCAACCGCTCACTGCAGGCCAATGCCCTGGTGCTGCAGCCGCCGATTGAGCTGCAGCCGCGTGTCTGGTACAATCCCGATCTCAAGAGCGTCAATTTTATCGTCCCCGGCTTGGTGGCGATCATCATGATGCTGATCTGCGCCCTGCTCACCTCGGTGACGGTGGCACGTGAACGCGAGACCGGGACGATGGAGCAGATCCTGGTTTCGCCGGTGCGCGCCCTGGAGATTATCGCCGGGAAAACCCTGCCGTACATCCTCCTGGCCTTTCTCGCCGGGTTGCTGGTGATTCTCTTCGCCTGGATCTGGTTCGGGGTCCCCTTCCGCGGCGAACCCCTGTGGCTGCTCTTCTATGCCCTGATCTTCATCTACACCTGTTTGAGCCTGGGGATTTTTATCTCAGCGCGCGTGCCCAATCAGCAGCTGGCCCTGATGTTCGCGATGGTCTCGACCTTTCTCCCCTCGATCCTGCTTTCGGGTTTTATCTTTCCGGTCGCCTCGATGCCGAGGCTGCTGCAATACCTCAGCTATATTGTCCCGGCCAAATACTTTCTCGTTATCATCCGCGGCCTCATGCTTAAGGGGGTGGAGGGCGCCCAGCTCTGGCAGCCGGCCCTCTTTTTGCTGGCTTTCGGGACCGTGCTGATCCTGATCAGCGTCAAGCGCTTCAAGATCAATCTGGAGGAGTAGCGGGTGATCAAGATCCTGCATATCATCAAGAAGGAGTTTATCCAGATCCGCCGCGACCGCAGCATGCTGGGCATCCTGTTTGTGGTACCGGTGGTGCAACTGTTGCTGCTCGGTTTCGTCATCTCCAGCGAGGTTCGCAACATCAGGACCGTCATTTGCGATCTCGATAATTCATCCGCGAGCCGTCGGATCGTCGAGCATATCCGTCAGTCGGGATATTTTAATGTGGCCTATTACGACCCGAGGCCGGGCCGAATGCAGGCGTACCTGGACCGCGGCCGTGCTGCGGTGGCGGTGGTAATTCCTGAGGATTTCAACGCCCGGCTGCAGCGGGGCGAGCGTACCGCCCTGCAAGTGCTGGTCGATGGCCAGGATTCCAACACCTCGACCATTGCCCTAGGGTACATCAACGGCATTCTGCAGCGTGATCTGACCGACCAGATCGAGGCGCGGTTGCAAACGAGCGAGGTTGCCGCGGAGGTTCATCTTGTCTCCCCCAATCTGCGCGTCTGGTACAACGAGGAACTCAAGAATTCGGACTATATGGTGCCGGGGATTGTGGTTTTTCTCCTCACCATGGTCACGACGCTGGTGAGCGCGATGGGGCTGGTGCGCGAGCGCGAGATCGGCACGATGGAGCAGCTGCTGGTGGCGCCCATCAAGAAGCACGAGCTGCTGATCGGCAAGCTGGTGCCCTTTGCGGTGCTCGGTCTGATCGAGCTGGCTTTCGGGCTGACAGTCGCGCGCATCGTTTATACGATTCCGCTGGCTGGACATCTCGGTTTGCTGATACTCTTCGCCCTGATTTATCTCTTCACCACCCTTGGACTGGGGTTGTTCATCTCCGCCTCCTCGGCGACGCAGCAGCAGGCGATGTTTCTGACCCTCTTTTTCCTGATGTTTTTCCTGCTGATGTCCGGTTTTCTCTTCCCGATCGAGAACATGCCGAGAGTGATGCAGATGATCAGCCTGGTCAATCCGATGCGCTATTTCGTGCTGGTCGTACGCGAGCTTTTAATCAAGGGGGCGGGGTTGCACCATCTCTACACCCAGGGTCTGGCGCTGCTGGTTTTTGGTGCAGTGATCTTTTCGTTTGCGGTGCTGCGGTTTCAGAGTCGTGTTAAATAGCGGCGGGATTTTGCGGCCGGGTTCTGAAAGAATTGGTTGGTTTTATCAAAAATATTTTGTAAAATTTAGCTTAAATCTGGATGACCATCGCCGGAGACGGGGCGCCGGCGTGGGGAGTGAAGGAGATGCCGGAGCTTCCGGAAGTAGAGACGATCTGCAGGAGTCTGGCCCCGCACATCACCGGCAAGCTGCTTGCCGGGGTGGAGGTAAGCGCGCCCAAATTGCGCCGTCCCTTGCCCTCTGCGACCGTCTTGCGTGGGCTTTCCAATCAGCGCATTCTCGCTCTGGAGCGGCGGGCCAAGTATCTGCTCTGGCATCTCGACGGCGGCGGGGTCCTCGTTATTCACCTCGGCATGAGCGGGCGGTTGAGCTATTGCAATCCGCCGCGGCCGGCTGAACCCCATACCCATGTTATTTTCCATTTTACGGACGGTGGTGAACTCCATTTTCGGGATCCGCGGCGGTTTGGCAGTCTGGACTATGCCGGGCCGGGCGAGGCGCTCGAAATGGCCTTCCTCAGGGATTTGGGGCTTGAGCCCCTTTCACCGGCCTTCACACCCGATTTTCTCCGGCAACGTTTGGCATCGACGCAGCGGACGGTCAAAACCTTGATAATGGATCAGCGGGTGGTGGTTGGCGTGGGTAACATCTACGCCAATGAGGCGCTTTTCCGCGCGGGCCTGCATCCGCAGCGGCGGGGGAACAGCCTGAGTGCGCAGGAGGGCGCGGCGCTGCATGCCGCGGTCGTCCAGGTCTTGCAGGAAGCGGTGGAGCGCGGCGGTACCACCCTGACCGATTTCCGCAATGCCGAGGGAGAGCCGGGTTTTTTTCAGCTTGATCTGGCCGTTTATGGCCGCCAGCAGCAGCCTTGCCCGCGCTGCGGCCGGGAGATCCTCCGCCTGGTCCAGGGGGGACGCAGCTCGTTTTTCTGTGAAACCTGTCAAAAATAAAGGTTCATTGGCCTATGGCCAAAATACTTTCCGACAAATTCTTTGAACAGCTGGGCGAGCGCACGATCTCGTTCTTCACCACGGTGTATGACATCGCTGTGCTTTTCATTCAGAGCATCAAGGCGCTGCCGTCGCTATGGTTCTACCGCCGTCAATTCCTCGAGCAGATCTATGCCTTCAGCGTCAAGACCCTGCCGATTGCGGCAGTGATCGCGGTCTTCATCGGTCTCGGGGCGACGGTGCAAAGCACCTATCAATCCTCCGAACTGCTCACTCGTGCAATCCTCGTCAATGTCATTTTCAAGACGACCATCCTCGAGCTCTGTCCGATCATCCTCTCCCTGGTGCTGGCCGGTAAACTGGGGGCCTCACTCGCCGCGGAGATTGGCAGCATGAAGATCTCCGAACAGATCGAGGCCCTTGAAACCATGTCGCTCGATCCCGTCGGTTTTTTAGTGGTACCGCGCATCGTCGCCGGCCTGCTGATGCTGCCGGTGATCACCATCTTCGCCAACGCCCTGGCGATCTTCAGCTCCTTCTTCGTTTCAGCGGTGGCCACCGACTGGATCTCGGCGCAGGAGTTCGGCAGCGGCATGCAGATGGACTTCAAGGCGTTCGAACTCTATTTTGGCAACCTGATCAAGCCGGCGGTGTACGGCGTCCTGATCGCCCTGGTGGGAAGCTATTTCGGGCTGCGAACCACCGGCGGCGCCAAAGGCGTCGGGACCGCCTCCACCAACGCCGTGGTGGTCTCGGCGGTTTTCATCGTCATCTTTGATTACTATCTGGGAAAACTTTTACTATGATCACCGTGCGCGGCGTCCACAAGAGCTTTGAGGAGAAGGAGGTGCTGACCGGCATCGATCTGGATATTCCGGATAATAATAACCTGGTCATCCTCGGCCCGAGCGGACAGGGTAAAACGGTCTTCATCAAGACTCTGGTGCGGTTGATCGAGCCGGACGCGGGCTCGATCGCCTATGATGGAGACGATATTCTCAAGATGAGCCGCAAGGAATGGCAGGCCTACCAGAATCACATCGCTTTCGTTTTTCAGAATTCGGCTCTATTCGATTTTCTCGATGTGCGCGAAAATCTGAGCCTCTTTTTGCGCATGCACAAGCGATTGAGCCCGTTTCAAATGTACAACGAGGTGAGCCGGGCGATCAATTTTGTCGGCTTGGGCGAGGATGTCCTCGACAAATTCCCCGAGGAGTTGAGCGGCGGCATGCGCAAGCGCGTCGCTATCGCCCGCGCCATGATCAAGCGCCCCAAATATATCTTTTATGATGAGCCCACCACCGGACTGGACCAGAACAATGCCGAGAAGGTGAGCGAACTCATCCTCATGCTCAAGAACGAGATTGCCGCCACCTCCATCATTGTGACCCATGACATCAAATTGATGCGCGATGTGGCCGACCGGGTTGCCCTCCTCCGGGAGGGAAATATCTCATTTACCGGCACCAAGGAAGAAATTTCGGCTGAAACCCTGGAGTTTTTATACGAGACACGAGGAGAATATGACCTATAAAAAGATGAGCTATATTTCCGGCGTGATCATTTTTTTCAGCGCCGTGATCCTGCTTTGGGCCATTCTGTGGCTCTCGGGCCAGCGGATCATCTCGTCGAGCGAGTACCGCGTGTTTTTTAAATTTTCGGATGTTGTCGGCTTGCGCGACCGCTCTCAGGTCTTCATGCGCGGCTATCGCATCGGCTGGACCAAGGGAGTGCGCTTCGAGGAGGATGGGGTGGTGGTGCGGGTCGATATCAAGGACCGCTTTCATATCCCGATCGATTCCAAGATTGAAATCAACACCCTCAACCTCATCGGCGAAAAGGCCATCACCATCGAGCCGGGTAAATCGCCGAAGGTGTTGCCGGCCGAGGGCCAGCTGGAAGGCCAGAACAAGGATATCATGATAGTCGCTAAAACCATGCTGATGGATCTTCGCAGCCGGATGGAGGGGGGTGAACTCGATCAGCGGATCAGGGAGGCCTCATCCTCTATCAAGACCATGAACGAGGTGCTCATCAAGGTCGATAAAAAGGTCGATGCCCTCGATGTCCCCATGTACAATCGCCAGATCGCCGAGATTGGCGAAGCCGCCCGAAGCATCCGGCTAGCGGGCTCGGAGGCGACCGAACTGGCCAAGGAGAGCCGGGGTAGCGTTAAGCAGGTTGAGGAGACCGCCGGCAAACTCTCCCTCCTCTCCGATCAGCTGACCGGGATCGCGACCCGGCTCAATAGCGGTGAGGGGTCAGCGGGCGAGCTGCTGCAGAATAAGGAATATGTCAAGAATCTCAATGCGACGGTGACCGAACTCAAACTCCTCATCGAGGATTTGAAGCAGAATCCGGACAAGTACATCAAGGTGTCGGTTTTCTAGAGTGTAACCGCCGGGCTGGTCCTTGCGACCGGCCCGGCGGCATCAACCTTTCTCCGTACCCTCTCGTCCCCACCCGGCTCTTGCAGTACGCTCTTCGTAACCTTTCGTCCCCAACCGGTTCGCGCCGGAACGCTCAGTCCCGACCCGCTTTCAGGCGAAACCGGATGTACTTGATCCGTTTCCCTTCCTTAATATGTCTCTGCTCGTAGGCAGTCTGAATTCCAGTCAGATCGGGATCGGATGGCCCGGAATAAAGGTCGGGAGTACTGGCCAGAACCTCCGCTTTACGCCTTGCCAGAATCCGCAAGGTGAAAGCGTAGAGGCCTTCATCATCGGTTTTCAGGTGGAGGAGGCCATCCGGTTGTAAGAGGAGTTGGTAGAGATCGAGGAACCGCGTGGAGGTGAGCCGCTTTTTATGCTTGCCGCCTGCTGGATGGGGATCCGGGAAGGTAATCCAGATCACAGCGATTTCTCCAGGTGCAAAATATTCGCCAAGCTGTTCGATGCTGGCGCGCACAAAGCCGGCATTGGTCAGGCCGAGCTCCAGGGCGCGGGTGGCGCCGACCCACAGGCGCGGACCCTTGATATCGATGCCGATAAAATTGCGCTCCGGATAGCGCTGGGCCAGCGCCAAGGTGTAATCGCCTTTGCCGCACGCCAGTTCGAGGGTGATGGGACGATCATTGTGAAAAAAATCGGAGTGCCAGTGACCCCGCAGGCTGCCGGGATCCTGGCGTACGTTCGCCAATCCTGGAAGGGCGGCGAAGCGGATGAGTTTTTGTTTGGCCATATCGGGGGAGTATTTACGAAGAATTCTCTTGCATTGCAAGGAGAAAAAAAGCAGGGTACCCAAGAAATCTTCATCCCACCCGCTGCTTTGCCCGCGGGCCCCGATTCAGGTTTTCACCGACCTACGCTCTCGGTCCCACCCGCTGCTTAGGCCGCAAGCCCCCATTTCCGGCTCTCACCCGCACCCGATTGCCTGAGGTCGCGGGTAAGAGCAGAGTGCCTATCTCAGCCGGCTTTGCGGGCGGCCAGGAAGTAAAAGATGATCAAGGCCAGTCCACCGAAAAGGAGCATACTGGCCAGGGTGAAGATGTCCTGGCCATCACCGTAGATCGTGCCGACCAAGGCACCAAGTCCAACGCCGCTCAGCACCAGACCCCATTTGAGCGAAGTGGGGGCATTCTCGCGAACGGGCTGGGCGAAGAGGGCCTGAAGGATCTCGGCCGTCACCCCTTTCTCGATCATCTGCCGCTTCAATTTGTTATCCGAGAGGATCTTCACCATTAAAACGACCATGGCAAATGCGCCCAGAGGGACCAATTCTTCCATCATAGGATTCTCCTTTCTTGGTTGAGGGATTTCATTTCGCTCTACCTTATCTGACAGGTCAGGGGGGAAAATGTTGCAGGAGAGCAATACCTTGTTGCAATTACCCGAGAATTTCTTATCTTATTATGTAGGTACCGCCTGTACAGGCGAGCCGAGGTCAGGGAACACCGGGTGTGGGCGAGAGGTGATGGCTGGCCCCGGGATGCACCGAGTGCAACATTTCAGCCGCTTGGCGGTCTAATCAGAGGGAATGGACACCCGAGACGATAAAACGCTGATCGAATCCATCCTCGCGGGCGACCAGGGCGATTTCGCCCTGCTGCTGGCGCGCTACCAGAAACTGGTCGTGCACCTGGTCGCGCGGATGATTCCCCGGGCATCAGACCGTGAGGACCTGTGCCAGGAGATTTTTCTGCGCATCTACCGCAGCCTCGGCGAATTCGAGCATAAATCCAAATTATCCACCTGGGTGGCTACAGTCGCCCACAATACCTGCATCAATTATCTGCAGAAGAAACGCCTGCCGCTCTACGAGGACCTGGCCGGGCCAGAATCCGACGAGAATGCCGAGGCAAGCCGCCGGCTCGAATGGGTCCCCGCGGCTGAGGCCTCACCGCTGGAGCATGTAGAAGCGCGGGATTTGCGTGCCACCCTCCAGCGCGAGATCGATGCTCTGCCGTTGACCTTCCGGGCGATCCTGACGCTCTTCCATCTGGAGGAGATGAGCTACAGCGAGATCGCCGAGGTGACCGCCCTCCCCGAGGGCACGGTTAAAAGTTATCTTTTTCGTGCGCGGCGTCTACTGCGAGACCGCCTCGCCGCGCAGTACCCTGTGGAGGCTTAATGAAGCAACATTTGAATGATGCTGAGCTGCAACTATACCTCGATGGCCGGCTCGAGGAGAGGGAAAAGCTCGACCATCTCCGCGGCTGTCCGCTCTGCCAGGAACGCCTCGATGGCTATGAGCCGCTCTTTGCAGCGCTCGCCGTTGAACCGGAATGGTCGCCGTCACCAGCCTTGACAGAAAAGGTGATGCGCAAGATCCGGAGGGAGAGCCTTGGGCCGCTCTCCGAGAACCTGCTCCACTCCCTGATTCTGATGGGCGGGATCATTGCCGCCTTTCGGATCGCCTTGCCCTTTCTGCATCCGCGAACCTATCTGACGGAGATGCGCGGACTTCGCCTGCCTGAGAGCGGTCTCTCCTGGGAGTGGTTCCGGCACCTGAACATTTTGCCCCAGCTGGAAGAATACTTCCGCGGGACCACCCTACCGATTAACAGCCTGGTTCTTTTGGGCGGAGCGCTCCTCCTGGTGCTGCTTCTGGACCAGCTTATCGCCCTGGCCCGTCGTCACGATCTGCCGCAGAGCCGCTGAACCCCCTTCGCCTCCAAGGGTGTCGGTTTCGAGCCCGGCCGGAATCTTCCCCGGCCGGGCTGTTTTTTTGAGGGCCGCGTGGGCGGGATCGAGAGCGAAGGGGGGGGACCGAGAGCAGGGCGCGTGGAAACCAGCTTTCGGCGGGTATCCAGGCACTGATATTTTCCTTGATTCTTACTCCAGGGTTTGATATACTTTTGAATTAAACCGGCGTTCCCATCAGGAGACGAGGCGATGAAGGCATTTTCCTATCTCACGGCAAAGGGCGAACCCTGCATCGGTATTGAAACAGGGGATGGTCTGCTCAATTTCACCCGCTTGTGGCACTATTTCAAGGAGATCAAGAATTTCCCCCAGGCCCCCGATTTGCCGTTCCTGCAGCTCATGGTCGAGCTCGACTATTTCTCCGGAGAGACCTTTGATCAAGTCCTTGCCGCGGTCCGGGAAGTTCGCAGCCTTGATGACCTGATCATCCGGGAGCCGTTCACCTGGCAGGTGCCGATGCAGCGGCCGACCAAAATTCTATGTCTGGGCCGCAATTACCGGGCCCACGCCGCCGAGCTGGACAACACGGTTCCCGAGTCGCCGATGTATTTCGCCAAGGTGCCTTCCTCTCTGCTTCCCCATCAGGGCGCCATCTGCATTCCGGCGGGGATCGGCCGGGTGGATCACGAACTGGAGCTGGCGTTGGTGATCGGCAAGCGCGGTGCCCGCATCCCAGCGGAGAAAGCCATGGAGCATGTGGCCGGCTATACCATTGCCAACGACGTCACCGCGCGTGAGATGCAGCGCGAAGAGCAGAAAAAGGGCAAACCCTGGACCCTGGCCAAGGGGATCGACACTTTTTGCCCCATCGGGCCCTGGCTGATCCCGGCGGACCTCCTTCCGGATCCCCATCGGCTGGCGATGGAATTGAAAGTGGATGGCGAGGTGCGGCAGAAGGGCAATACCGGCGAGATGGTCTATAAAATTCCCGAATTGATCGCCTATATTTCGCGCTATATGACCCTCGAGCCCGGGGATATCCTGCTGACCGGCACCCCTGAGGGCGTCAGTCCGCTCCAGCCCGGAAACCGGGTGGAGTGCTCGATCGAGGGACTCGGCACCCTCGAGAATCTCGTGATTTCCGGAAAGGGGGAGTGATGACCGGCGGATTCGCGCCCTATTCACCCAATTTCGGCCGGCTGAAGACGGTCCTGTTGGGCGGCAAGGCCGATCGCGTGCCTCTCATGGAACTGGGCATCGATGAGGGAGTCATGGGGCAGTTCATCGGGCGGCCCCTCCAGACCCTCGGGGACAAGATCGAGTTTTACCGCCTCGCTGGTTACGATTATATCAAGCTCGCTCCGGTGATCAACATGAATCCGGGCGCCGCGGTGCCGGAGAGTGGCTTCCGCCAGTCCGAGGCTACCGCGCTGGACCGCGCCCGCACCTGGGGGACCGAAAGCAAGGGGATCATTACCACCTGGGAGGAGTTCGAGCGCTTTCGGTGGGCGGAGGTGACCGATGCCGCGTTCCGCTGGTTCGACGAAGCGGAGCGCACCATGCCCGCGGAGATGCGGGTGATTGGTCAGTATGGCGACATTTTCACCTTCACCTGGGAATTCATGGGCTTCGAAACCTTCAGTTACGCCCTGGTCGAGAACCCCGAACTGGTGGCTGCCCTCTTCGATCGGATCGGTTCGATCATCTATGCCCTCTTTGAGCGCATGGCGCAGTACGAGGTGGTCGGGGGGCTTTTTTACAGCGACGATATCGCCTACTTTTCGGGGTTGATGATTTCGCCGGCCACCCTGCGCCGCTATCTTTTTCCGTGGATGCGCAAGATCGCGGCGCTCTGCCAGGCCCGGAATATGCCCTTCCTCTACCACAGCGACGGCAAGCTCTGGGAGGTGCTGGATGAGCTGATCGCGGTGGGCGTGACCACGCTGCAGCCGATCGAGCCCAAGGCGATGGAAATTCGCGAGGTGAAGCAGAAATATGGCGATCGTCTCGGCCTGGTCGGCAGCGTCGATATGGATCTGCTCGCGCGCGGCGATCCGGAGCGGATCCGGGAGACCGTGCGCGGTCTGATCGAGGATGTCGGCCGGCGTGGCGGCTATTGTGTCGGCTCGGGCAACAGCATACCCAACTATATTCCGCTGACCAATTATCGTGCCATGCTCGAGGCCACCTGGGCGTTCGGGCAACTCTCGACGCAGCCTTGAGACGGGCCGCCCATGTCGCTTTATCAACCCATCAAACGTCTCGTCAAGCACTCCGCGGTCTATGGTCTGGGTCATGTTCTCAGCCGCTCGGTTGGCTTTCTGCTGCTCCCGCTCTACACCAATATTTTTTCGACGGACGGATTCGGGGTTGCCGGGCTGGCAATGACCTGGCTGACCATCCTCACCTTGCTTTACAGTTACGGTCTGGATGCCGGATTTATGCGGTTTTACATTCTGGCCAGCCAGGAGCGGGAGCGCCGTGCCATTTTTACCACGGCGACGCTGGCCCTCTCGTGCACCAGTCTGATCTTTTCGCTGCTGCTTGGGCTCCTGGCTCCGCACCTGGTCACCCTCTTTTTCGGAGCTGGTGCGCGCGGCACCGGGATCGATCTGGTGCTGCTGATCCGCCTCCTGGCCGGGATCCTCTTTTGTGACACCGCGGCTTTTATTCCGCTGCTGCTGCTGCGTGCGGAGGAAAAGTCGTGGCTCTACGTTCTCATAAAGGTGGGTTCGGCTCTCGTCCTGCTGGCGGCCAATCTGTACTGTATCCTTGCCGCCGGGATGGGTGTTGAGGGCATCTTCATCGCCAATCTCGTTTCCTCCGCCCTGACCCTGGCTGCTGCTTTGGGGGTGTTGCTGCACAGCGGCGCGGGGCGCCTCTCCCGCGACTGGCTGAAGCAGCTGCTGCGCTTCGGACTGCCCTTTTTGCCGACGGGATTAGCCATCGCCCTGCTCGACAGCGCCGACCGTCTGATGCTGGAACGGCTCGATTCGGTGGCCGCCGCTGGTCTTTACAATGCAGGCGCCAAGGTGGGAATGATCATGGGCCTGCTGGTGGCCGCGTTCCGTTTCGCCTGGCAGCCCTATTTTCTCGCTACTTCCCGCGAAAACGAAGCCAAAAAGATCTTCAGCCGCATCCTCACCTGGATGCTCGCTGCCTGTCTCGCCCTTTTTCTGCTGATGAGCCTTTTTGTCGATGAGCTGCTGAGGTTGCGCATTGACGGTTATACCTTTTTCGGATCGGCCTTTTGGGAGAGCAGCCGGGTGGTGCCGTTGATCATGCTCGCTTCGCTCTTTTATGCTCTCTACCTCATCTTCGAGGCGGCCCTCTACCTCGAGAAGAAGAGCGGCTTGATCGCTCTGGTCACTCTGGCCGGGGTGGCGGTAAACCTTGCCGTCAATTTCTGGCTCATCCCGCTTTATGGCCCCCTCGGATCGGCCTGGGCACGTGCGATCGCCTATGCCGGTATGGCCCTGGGCCTGTATGGATTTGCACAGCGTTACTACCCCATTCCCTATGAATGGCTGCGGATCCTGCGCTTGGTCCTTTGCAGCGCCGCGGTTTTCGGCCTGGCAATGCTGCCAGCGCTGCGCAGCTCGACGGTTTTGCGAGCGTTCCTCCTCGCCTCCTGGCCCCTGCTGCTCTGGGGCAGCGGCTTCTTTCGCAGCAGCGCCGGGGAAAAATCCGGGTTTTTGTCGCAAAAATTGCGTAAGTTGGTAGCAGACCGGCGTGCCGGCTGAAATTCATGCAGGGATCGAGGAGGAGATGACCGACCAGGAAAAAGCCGCTCTGAAAGCCTTCTACCAGCAAGTCGGTGAGAAATACCCTGAGGAGGAGGAGGTCTATCACACCCTGCGCGGCCTGCTGCGGCGCGACTTTATTCTCGGCCGTCTGCGCGGTCTGCGCGGCACCCTGCTCGATGTCGGCTGCAATCGCGGCATGTACCTTGCAGCCTGGCAAGGCGGCCCCTCCTTCGGTCTAGATCTCAGCATGGGGGCCCTGCAGCGGTGTCCTGCGGAGCTCGCCGGACGGCTGATCCAGGGCGATGCGGAACGGCTCGACTGCTTCCGCGCCGGATCCTTTGACCATTTGCTCTGTAGCGAGGTCCTCGAGCATTGCCTGAACCCGAAGGCTATCTTTGCGGGAATGGCCCGGGTGCTGAAACCCGGCGGAGCGGCCCTGCTGACCACGCCGAATTACCGCGGACGGCGGCCGGAGTACCTTGAACTCGGCATTCTCAAAACCTACGGCGTAGAATGTTCGAGCGGCCCGGAATATTTCCACACCGCCTATCGCCCCGAGGAGCTCGAAGCCATGGCCCGGGAAGCGGGTCTTTTAGTGGTGGAGTCGGGCACTCTGGAGAAGGAAGTCAAGTATGCGGCCAAGCTGCCTGCCGCTCTGCTGCTGGCGGTGCGGCTCCTCAACCGGCTGCTCCGTTCAGAGCACCTTGGCCGCGCCAACGAGGCTTTTTTTCATACCTTCACCCTGGCCTGCTACCGTTTCAGCCGCGCGATCGGGCTGGAAAAAGTGCTCCTCCTCCTGGTCCGGGAAGGGGTGCGCTCCTACATCGTCATGAAAAAGCCGGCCTGAGGCCGGAGCCACACCCGGGAGAAGTCGATGCAGATCTATTTTGCTGCTTCCATCGCCGGCGGGCGCAGCTATCTGCCCACCTACCGGAGGATGGTGGATTTCCTCAAAGCGGGCGGCCATCGGGTGCTGACCGAGCATATCGTCGCGCAGGATGTCCTCCGCCAGGAGCAACCCTTCAGCGCGCGCCAGATCTTTGAGCGCGATGCCGCCTGGCTCGAGTCCTGTGACTGCGTGGTGGCCGAGATCTCTAATCCCTCGCTGGGGGTCGGCTATGAGATCTGCTATGCTCTGGATTGCAGCAAACCGCTCCTCTGCCTGCATGCACGCGGCCTTTTCATCTCGCGGATGATCACCGGGATCAGCCGGCCGGGCTTCTCGGTCGCCGACTATGGTGCGGAGGAGGAGTGGCAGCAGCGGATCACTGCCTTTTTGGGAGCCGTATCACGATAAGGGAGTGGGCCTGAGCCATGCCAAGGACGATTCTGCATCTGGACATGGACGCCTTTTTTGCGGCGGTTGAGCAAAGCGACCATCCCGAATGGCGCGGCAAACCGGTGGTGGTGGGCGCCGATCCCCGGGGAGGCCGGGGCCGCGGCGTGGTCTCGACCTGCAGCTATGAAGCGCGACGCTTCGGCATACATTCCGCCATGCCGATCTCGAAAGCCTGGAAGCTCAATCCCGGCGCCATCTACGTCCAGCCCCGCGGCCAGCGCTATGCCGAGGTTTCGCGCCAGGTGATGGAGATCCTCTCCCACTTTAGCCCCGATCTCGAGCAGATCAGCATCGATGAGGCCTTCCTCGACATCACGTCCACACAAAAACTCTTCGGCGGGGCCGAGGCCATGGCGAAGCGGATCAAGGCGGAGATCCGGAAGGAGACCAATCTGAGCTGCTCCATCGGCATCGCCCCCAGCAAGTTCGTCGCCAAGATCGCCTCCGATCTGCGCAAGCCCGATGGTTTGGTCCTTGTGCCGGAGGGCGAGGTAGAGCGCTTTCTCGCTCCGCTCGAGATTGCCCGGCTTTGGGGGTGCGGGCCCAAGACGGTGCCGCTGCTGCAGGCGATGGGGATTTTCACCATCGGGGATCTTGCTGCATGCGCCCAACTGGAGCTGATCAACAAGTTCGGCCAAGTGGGCCTCCATTTCTGGCGTCTGGCGCATGGCCTGGATGAGCGGCCGGTCAGCGACGACCATTCAGCCAAATCGATGAGCCGCGAGTCCACTTTTGCGGCGGATACCGGCGACGAGGAGGAGATGCGCCAGACACTCCTCAGCCTCTGCGATGATCTGGCGTACGATATGCGCCGCCATGAGGTGCGCGGGCGCACCATCACCCTCAAGATCCGGCTTGCTGATTTCAGCACCTTCACGCGTTCTCGCTCCCTCGAGACCGCCACCGACACCAGTGCCGAACTCTTCCATCATGCCAGCGAGCTATTCGCCAGTTTCAACCGCAAGGGCGCACGGATACGCCTGCTGGGGGTGGCGGTCTCACAGCTGCAGCAGGGTGAAGGCCAGATGGATCTCTTCACCCCGGAGGCCGCACGCAAGGATAAAGTCGACCGCATCATGGATGACGTGCGTAAAAAGTTCGGCACCCGGGCGATCAGCCGCGCCAGCCTCCTTCAGAACCGCCGTGATTCACAGTGGATCCGGGACGAGCCATGACGCTGACGGAACTGCAGCGTTATGCCTACCGGCTACGGGTGATGCGGCCGGGCGAGATGGCCAGCCGATTGTACCGCAACCTGGCTGCCCAAGGGTCGCGCCTGCGTGGCGGGGAAACCGGCCCCGACCTGGCGGCAATCCTTGTGGAATCGGAGTACACTCCCGAAGGTTTACTGGCCGCTGCGCGGCAGCGCCGGCCACTGCCGCTGCAGACCGCTCTGCCGACCGATCCTGGGGCCTGGTTTGCCGCCCGCTGGCCGGATGGCTACGCCGCCCTGATGACCGCCGCCGAGCGGGCGGCTGCAGGCCATTTCTCCCTGCTCTCGGCCGATTTCACTTTTGACGGTCCTGTCGACTGGCACTATGATCCCCTAACCCGGCGCTCCATGCCATTGAAACACTGGACGGCCATGCCCTATTGGCGCCCGGGCTTCTGCCCTGGGGTCCGGCAGATCTGGGAGCTGAACCGGCATCAACACTTCGTCACCCTCGGTCAGGCCTGGCTGTTGAGCCGCGACGAGCGCTGGACCCGGGCCCTCTTCGGGCAGTGGCACGCCTGGCTCGCGGCGAATCCCTGCGGCCGCGGCATCAACTGGACCAGCTCGCTCGAACTGGGTGTACGGCTCATTTCCTGGAGCTGGGCGTTGGAACTGGTGAAATCCGCCTCCGCCTGCACGGCCGGCTTTTACGAAAAACTCCTCATCTCGGTCCATCAGCACGCCGAGCACATCCGCCACCACCTCTCGCGCGGCTCCTCGGCCAACAACCATCTGCTCGGCGAGTGTGCGGGCCTGATCTGTGCCGCTCATTTTTTCCCTGAGCTGAACCATGCCCGGGCTTGGCTGGAGCAGGGATTGACCCTTTTCTGGCCGGAATTCCTCCGCCAGGTGCATGACGATGGCGTGATCAAGGAACAGAGCACCGGTTATCAGCGTTACCTTTATGAGTATGGCACGCTGGCGATCCGAGCAGCCGATGCGGCGGGCCGGCCGGTTCCTGCAGCGCTCCCGGAACGGCTGGAACGGATGGCCGAGTTCGTCGCGGCCCTGATAGATGGTGCCGGGCAGGTGCCGCCGATCGGCGATGGCGACGATGGCCAAGCGCTTCTGCTTGATCCGCGTCACCGGGATGCGGAGGGAATGAAGCCGACGCCCTGGCAGGACCTCCTCGGAGAGGCCGCCCTGCGCTTTGGACGGCCGGATTTTGCCGCCCGGTCGGCCGGTTTTTCGCCTGCTCTCTTCTGGCAATACGGCGCGGCGGCAGCCGGGTGCTTTCCGGAAGCGGCGGGCCCCCACCCGGAAGCGCTGCGCCTGTTCCCGGAGGGGGGGTATGCCGTATGGCAGCAGCGCGGCGGCGGCCTGACGCAGCGGGCGATTCTGGATGCCGGCCCTCTGGGACTTGATGCGATGGCGGCGCACGGTCATGCGGATGCCCTGAATTTCCTTCTCACCGCGGGCGGCCGGCCCCTGCTCATCGACAGCGGCACTTTTATTTACCGAGGCGAGGCCTGCTGGCGCGACTATTTCCGGGGCACTGCGGCTCACAACACGGTGCGTATCGATGGCCGGGATCAATCGCAGCCGCTCGGACCCTTCCAATGGGGCCGCCAGGCGCGGGCCCGTTTTCTGCCCCCGGAAGTTTCAGGCGGGCCGGCCATCCGCGCTGAACACGACGGCTATCGGCGGCTTGGTGTCGTCCACCGCCGGTTGGTCGCTTGGGACGAGGGCGCCTGGCAGGTGGTGGATGACCTGCTGGGCTGCGGGACGCTGCGGGCGGAGTTGTTCTGGCATCTCGCGCCCTGCGGCTGGCACTGGTCCGATACGGACCAGCTTGAAGCCTGTTATCCGGACTGCCGCCTCCTGATCCGGATCGCCGGGCCGGATTCTGTCCGTCTTGAGGTGGTCGAGGGTGTAGAATCGCCTCCGCAGGGCTGGTTTTCACCCCGGTTCGGGCAGAAGAATGCCAATCCTGTGCTCTGTGTCAACACATATGAACCACTCCCTGTGCATATTATCACTACAATTCGAGTCCTGTGCGAAGACGCACAGGCTTGAGGGAAAATAGGAGCCCATGACATCCAGGATCCGTAATGGAATCGGCGCGGTCTTATCCGGTTCAGCCCTCGCCCTGCTGTATCTGAACTGTGCGGCCTGGTTTGACATGCCCGGCAAGCCGGCTGTGTGGATTGTGGCCCTGGGCGGCGCTGCCGGCTTGACGGGCGCTTTGCTGATGCGCCTCCTCGATGAACCTAGAGAAAGCGCGAAACCGACACCGGTGGAACCGGTCGTACCCGGTGTGCCGTGGCAGGTGAACCGGTTATTCCTCTTCAATACGCTCCATCATGCCGCAGCCTTGACGGTGGCCGATCCCGAGCGGGCACGGACGGTCATCGAAAAACTGGCTGAGTATCTCCGCCTCGTTCATGAGTTGAATCACCATCCGGATACCCTGCTCAACCTCGAGATCCGTTGCGCCGGGATGTTTCTCGCCCTCGAACGCATGCGCTTCGGCGATCGGCTGCGCGTAACCGAAGCGGTGGCGGACGATTGTCTCGAGTACGCTGTTCCCAGCTTGATGCTGCAGCCGCTCGCAGCCTGGGCAGTACGCAGCGGAGTGGAGCTTGACGACAGGCCGGTGGAGGTGACGCTTAAGGCATGGCAAACCGGCAGGGAGATCCTGCTCGAGGTCCGGCACGACGGCCGGGGCATCAGCGATCCGGCGCGGCGGCAGCGGCTGCTGGACGAACTCGGTTTTCGCGAACTGGAGCGGTCGCTGCAGCAGCGATTTGGCGCCGATACGGCGCTTGAAGTTATGGCGAGTGAACCGACTGGAGAATGCGCGCGCATCCGTTTGAAATGGGAGGATGCAGCCGGCTGAACGCCGCCGCTGTGGTCTTTCCTTTCCGCACTTGCCGCCGCAAGCCAGTACTACAGGGATGCAGCCGTGAATCGCTTCCGCAGCAGGCATCATGTGAATCAACAGCAAAGTAAACAAGTGATGAGAAAGCACCTATCCGTACTATTCCTCGCTCTCCTGGTCAGCGGAGGGTATTTCACAGCCGCTTCAGCCCCGCCGGAGCGACTTCGCCTGAGTCTGATCCCCCTTGCCAATCCTGCCGTAGAGCCGGCGGCGGTCGACCGTTTCAATCGAACCATGAATGCCGCTCTGGCCTGGTTGCCGCGCCAGACCGGGGTGGAACTGGTGCCGGCGGACACCCTGGCCGCTCTTCTCGATGGGGCGATCAAGCCCGATTTTCCGGAACTCTATGAGCCGTTCAGCCTGGCGCGCGCCAATCTCGAACTCCAGCTGGATGGCGTCCTTTTTTGCCGCCTTGAGAGGCGCGCAGGCCGCATCGTCATCACCGCCCGGGCGATGGAATTCCCCTCGGGCGTACTGGCTGCGGAAAACGAGCAGCCCCTGCCGGCCGATACCGTGACGGTGGAGTCGCCATTGCTGACGTCCCTGATTCAGCGATTCGCCGTACGGGATTCCCTGACAGGCCATCCCTTTGGCGCTGGCGAGCAGGGATTGGTGCTGTTGACCGGCGATCTGACGCAGGAGGAGTACCGTTCGGCCTGCCAGCAGTTTTTTGCGGCCCTGCAATTCGATGAGAGCCAGCAGCCGCTGCGTGTGAAAATTCTCTCCAGGGAGAAGCTGCTGCCGCAGGCGCAGGAGATTTGCGGTGTGGCCCGCGACCTGAAGGCCGCCACCCAGGCCGCTTGGCTCTTCGATCTGCGTCCAGCGCCGGATGGCGCCCGGGTCCGCTTCGCCCAGGCCCTCACGGCACCGCCGCAGAAACCGGTCATGGAATGGACCCTGCCCGTATTTCCCCAGGTCGATGAACTCGCTTGTGTCGAGCTGCCGGCCGATTCAACAGCGGCCCACGAGATCAACGCTGCGCTCCTCGAAGCGCCACCGGATCCCCTGGCCGTGGTGACACAGGAGGCCTGGAATGCAACTCCTGCCCTTGCCTTCCGCGCGGCCTTACGGCTGCACCAGGGACTGGCAGGCACCGGAACCAGCCCGTCCCCGGCCCGGATGGCCGCGGGTGAGACGCTCTACAGGCTCGCTGCCGATGGAGCGGCGAGCAAGCCGCTGGAGGCCTGGTCCGCTCTCTATCTCGGAACTTTGCTGGCGCAGGAGAACAAGAGCGCGGAAGCCATCACTGCGCTGCAGGAGGCCGAGGCCCTCTTCGGCCCCATGGCCGATCCCTCCGGGCTGATTCTGAGCCGGCGCGAGCTGGCTGCGGTTTACACAGGGCAGCAGGCCTGGCAGCAGGCGCGGCAAACCCTCAACCGTCTGCTGAACATTCCGCCGGACAGTTTGACCCAGGCTCTGACCTGGCAAAAGGTCGCCCAACTCTACGAAAAGGAGGGACGGACCAACGAGTCGGTTCAGGCCTATCACCGTACCGCCAAAATCAATCTTGCCATCAAACGGCCCTATGAGGCTGCGATGGTCTATCAGCGCCTGGGTCAGATCATGCGCGAAACTGGGGATCTGGACCGCTCCGTCGCCTATCTGGACACTTTCCTGACGCAATCGCAGTCGCTCGCCAGCGAGCCCGCCCTGGCGCGTGCCTATTTCCAGATGGGGCTGACCCGGCTGGCGCGCAACGAACGCGAAATCGCGCTCTCCAATTTTCTCAAGGCCGGCGATTACCTCGAAATGCTTGGCGATCACAGCGGCCAAGCCAGGGCGGACCTCAACATTGGCGCTATCTACTGGCAACTCGGCGATACCCTCAAGGCGCGGCAGCGCTACTTCTCGGCCATCAACCAAGCCACAGCCGAGGGGGATTCGGTGATGGTGCTGATGAGCGCGGTCAATCTTGCCGACATTCATCTGACCCAGAAGAACTACAGCCAGGCCCAGACTTTTTTTGACCGTGCCCTCGCCATCGCCCAGCAGGCCAGGGACGCCCGCGAGCAGGCCAAGATTACCTACGCCAAGGGTCTCGCTTATCTCAAGGAGGGTCGGCTGCGGGCGGGGTATGCCCGGATCAAGGAGGCGATGGCCCTCGGCGGCGGCTCGGTCAACGGCGATGCCGCAAAGGAACAGGCCTTTCTGGACAAACTCTCCCTGCTGATCGGCGACATCGAAACCCTGCGCGGCGCCCCGCCGCCGCGTTACTGAGAGCGACCTGTCCGGGTGGCCGCTCGCCGCAACATCCCCGAGGCCGTCCGTGCTCTCACCGCGCGGGTCGATCGGGCCGTGCGCGAGTACCGGATGCTCCAGCCAGGCGACCGGCTCCTGGTTGCGGTCTCCGGCGGTGCGGACTCCATGGCTTTGCTTCAAATCCTTTCCAGCCGCATCACCCTCTATGCCGCCGGCTCGAGCCTGCGCGCGGTCTATGTTGATCTGGGATTCGGCGCCGCCGCCGAGGCGCGCTGCCAAACCATGCGCGACTATTGGCATAGTCTCGGGGTGAGCGGCCGCATCCTGCATACCACCATTGGCCCGCTCGCCCACAGCGAGGTCAACCGCGAAAATCCCTGTTTTCTTTGCTCCCGCATCCGCCGCAAGCACCTTTTCGCCACAGCGGAACGCTTCCAGTGCAACAAGATCGCCCTGGGCCACCACAAGGACGATCTCATCGAAACTCTGCTGCTCAACATGCTCTTTAACCGCGAGATCAGCACCAGCCCGCCGATGCTTTCCGTCCATGGAGGGCGCTACCACCTGATCCGGCCGCTGCTCTATGTCGAGGAGACCATGGTCAAGGCCTACGCGGCGGAGTGCCGGGTCCCGGTTTTCGGGCAGGAATGCCCGAGCGACGGCGCCTCTAAACGGCAGGAAATCAAGGAGTGGCTGGCAGCGCTCGAGCAGACACATCCCGGCTGCCGGGAGAATCTCTTCCAGGCGATGCGCCGAGTCAAGAAGGACTATCTGCTCTGAGCACGAGGCTCCGTGTTGAGCCAAGTCGTGCGGTTACGCCCCCGCTCTCGTCCCTACTTTGACGGACGCCGCATCGACGCGACACCCGCCCGGTCGTACAGCTTCCTCCTTGCAATTCCCGCTAAAAATGCGTACCTTGTAGCGCCGGTTACGTATCGGCACCGGTGCTCCGGTCATCCCTTACACCCTTCACCCCATCAAGGAAACCGCTGCGCATGCGGCTTAAGTTAAGCTATCCCTTTGACTGGCAGGGATTGGAGGACTTTTCCTACGACTACGATCCCGCCGGCGTGCCGCGTGTGGACTATGGGAGCGAGGGGTTGCGCTACAATCCGATTACCATCGCCCAATACGGTCTTTACTGCCTGCAGCAGTATGCTAAAGAGGCGAAGGAGGAGGACCGCGCCCGGGCCCTGGCCTGTGCCGAATGGCTGGCGGCCCATGCCAAACCCACCGGCTGTGGGCTGCTCGGCTGGATTTACGATTTCAGTCTGCCGTTTTACGGGCTGGAAGCGCCCTGGATTTCGGCGATGGCCCAAGGTGAGGCGGTCTCGTTGCTGGTCCGCTGTCATGGGCTCAAGCCGCGGAGTGATTTTCTCGAGATCGCGCGCTCGGCCATCCGGCTGCTCGATCTCCCGGTCGCCGAGGGCGGCACCCTCAGCCGGCTTGCCGACGGTTCGCCCTGGTTCGAGGAGTATCCGACCGAGCCGGCATCGCATGTCTTCAATGGTCACCTCTTCGCATTGCTCGGCGCCGCAGACTGGGCCGACTACACCGACTTGCCCGAGGCCTGGCAGCGGTATGAGAGCGGCCTGGCCAGCATCGAGAAGAACTGGCGTCTGTGGGACCGCGGCTTCTGGACCCGCTACGACCTGCACCCAACCAACCGGCTCGCATCGCGGATGTACCAGCGTGTCCATCTGCGGCTGATGCATCTGCTGGCCTTTCGTACCGGCCGGCCCCTTTTTTACCGTGTGGCGCGCCGCTGGCGGACAATGCTCTACGATCCCTGGTGCAATCTGCTCTGGCTGGCTTTCAAGTCGGGGGAGAAACTCCGGCTGCGGGGAGGCCCACGGTGAAACGGGTGTTGATGCTGGCCTATTATTTTCCACCGCTCGGGATGGGGGGGACACAGCGCTCGGCCAAATTTGCGCGATACCTGCCTGAATTCGGCTGGCAGGCGACGGTGTTGACCGTCAAGCCCATCGCCTACTGGGCGGAGGATGTCTCCCTTCTGGACGATCTGGCCGGGGTGGAGATTGTGCGCGCCGGGTCGTTTGATCCACAGCGGCTGCTGGCGCTCGCGCGCCGGAAAACCACCCCGGGCGCTCCGGTCAATGAACCGGCACAGCCCGCGGCGGCCTCCGGGGGCGCCTCCGGCGCGGGCGGCAGGGCGCGTGCTGTTGGCGGGAGCGGGATGCTCGCCTGGATCAACCGCCGGTTGCTGCCCTGGGTGCTGCTGCCCGACAGCAAGATACTGTGGAGCTGGCATGCGCGTCGCGCTGCCGCCGGGCTGCTCCGCTCCGGCGCCTGCAGCGCGATCTGGTCCACCTCGCCGCCCCACTCCACCCATCTCATCGCCCGGCGGCTGGCGCGGCGTTACCGCCTGCCCTGGATTGCTGATTTCCGCGACGCCTGGGCTGACAGCGTCGTCGTCCCGCAGCCGACCCCCTGGCACCGCCGCCGCCAGGCCGCCCTATTGCGCCGCGTGGCGCAGGACGCCGACCTGCTCATCGGCGTCACCCCCGGCATCGTCGCCGAACTCGAAGCCGCCGGCGGGGCCGGCAAGACTCGGCTGATGACCAATGGTTTCGACGCCGCCGATTTCCCGGATTCCGGCCCGCCGTATCGCGCCGGAGACCGGCTATCACCGGCAACCGCCCCCCCGGAGAGGCGCTTCGTGCTCTGTCACTGCGGTGCCATCAGCCGTTTCAGCGATCCCGCACCCCTGCTGGCCGCCCTGCGCCCGGAGGAGCCCAGCCGCCTTCATCTTCACTTTGTCGGCTTCGACGCCAGCGGGAGTTTCGCCGAACGCGTCCGCAGCCTGGGGCTAACGGAGAGGATCAGTTGGTCCGGCTACCTGCCGCATCGCCAGGCCCTGGCGGCGATGGCCGCCGCCGATGCCCTGGTGCTCATCGCCTGCGATGATCCACGCGCTAGGTTCATCCCGGGCAAAAGCTTTGAATATCTGGCCAGCCGTAAGCCCATCCTGCTGATCAGCAACGTGGCCGAGACCCTCGCACTGTTACAAGGCCAGCCGGGCGTCATCGCCTGCGCCCCGGACCAGCCCGAGGCCATCCGCGCCGCCCTCGCGCGCCTGCAGCAGGATCCCGAGCTCGCCCGCGCGGCCCTGCAGCGCGACTTGCGTTCCTTCGACCGCCGGGAACAGACCGCCCGGCTGGCCGCCCTGTTGGACGACTTGACCCAAACCTGATACCAGTCCTTCGATGAAAAAAATCCTGATGACCCTGACCGCCCTTCTGGCCGCCTATCTGACCGCCGCGGCGAGCGAATCCCCGCCCTTCACCTGGCCCACCGACGCCAGCCGGCTGCTGACCTCAACTTTCGGCGAGTACCGCGGCCACCGCTTCCATGCCGGCATGGATATCAAAACCTTCGGCCAGGTGGGATACAAGGCCCTGGCCGTCCGGCCGGGATTCGTCTCCCGCGTCCAGGTTTCTCCCTGGGGCTACGGCCGCGTTGTATTTCTTCTTCTCGATACCGGCGAAACGGCCGTCTATGGCCATCTGCAGAAATTCAACCCGGAGATCGCCCGCCGGGTCGCCGCGGAACAGGAGCGCACCGGACACTACGCGGTGGAACTGCGCTTTGCACCGGGCGAGATCCCGGTCGCCCAAGGGGAAATCGTCGGTTGGACCGGCCAAAGCGGCTCCGGGGCGCCCCATCTCCATTTCGAACTGCGCGATGCGGCGGAATCGCCCGTCAATCCCTTGCTCAAGGGCTTTGAGATCAAGGACACTTTGGCTCCGGCCGTCCGCAGGGTCATGGTCATCCCCCTCGACGCCGCCGCGCGCGTCGCCGGCGACCTCGAGCCGGTGGTCTACCTGCCCATCCCTGCTGAACAAGGCCGACTGCGGATCGAACGCACCATTCCGGTCTATGGACGCATCGGCTTCGCTGCCGAGTTCTTCGACCAGATCGACGGCGCCCAGAACCGCATGAATCTCTATCGCTATCGCCTTCTGATCGACGATAAGGAGGTCTTCGCTACTCGCTACGATACCTATCCCTACGAAATCGACCGCCAGGCCGACCTCGACCGCGAGTACCGAACGCTGGTGCGCGACAAGGCGTTGTTTCAGCGCTTTTTCCGCGAGGCCGGCAACACCCTGCCCTTTTATGCCAGCGAGGCCCTCTGGTATGGCGCCCTCGAATGCGATCCCGCCAGTATGGCCCACTCCTGGTTGACCAGCATCACCCGCGCCCTCGGTTTCTTCTGGGACCTCCCCGCCGGCGTGACCATCCTGGAGAAGGGGATCCATCTCTTCCGCATCGAGGCTCGGGATTTCAGCGGCAACTGCACGACGGTCGAAGGAAGGCTTCAGGCCGGACCACCTGAAGCGGTACGCCAGCCGGAAACCGGGGGCCTCGCGCTCGACAAGGCCGGCTATACCATCGATGCCGATTATTATGACGCCTACGTCCGTCTGACCGTCGCCGCTTCCCAGCCGGTCCGGCAGATCCCCGGGCTCCAGGCCACCTGGGGAGACGGCCACCAGGAGAACCTCCTCCTCGCACGCAGCGGCCGCGCGGGCTTCCGCAGCGGCCTGACGCTCTACCCGAACCACCCCGGCCCGGTGCGACTCCGGCTTTTCGATCCGGAGACCGGAGAGGGAAAAGTCCTCCACGAGGTGATGCTCCAGTACGTCACCGTGCGCGAGGGACGGGAGAAGATCTTCGTGACCCAGGACGGGCTGTGTGAACTCTTCTTCGACAAAGCGTCGTTGTTCAAATCGATTTCGGTCCGGGCGCGCACGCGCAACCGCGGCGCCGAAAAACTCCCGCTGGCCAGCAAGATCTATCAGATCGATCCCGTGGATGTCCCCTTGAGCGGAATGGTGACCGTGCGCATCCACGTCGAGGACACGATGCATCCGGAGCAGGTGGCGCTCTACCGGCGGGCGCCGGGCGGCGACTGGCAATATCTCGGCAGGGAGGCAGGCAGCGGCGGCAGCGTCGGTAGTCGCAGCCGCGAGCTGGGTGAGTTTGCTCTCATCCGCGATAGCGAGCCGCCCGCGATCACCGCGCTGCTGCCGGCGGAAGGGGCAAGAACCACGCGCACACCCCTACTGCAGGCGCGCGTGCACGACGCCCTCTCCGGCATTGGCGATGAGGAGCAGTACGAACTCCGCCTCGACGGTCGGCCGGTCATCGTCGAGTACGACCCCGAGGGGGAACGCCTCCTTCATCCGGTCGCAACACCGCTGCGTCCGGGCCGGCATACGCTCGAACTCACCGTAAGCGACCGCTGCGGCAACCGCGCAGGTAAAGCACAGAGCTTTTATGTCCGGTAACCGCCTGAGGGGCTGAGCCGTCGCGGCGACTGCCGGCCCCGAGGGCAGGAAATGACCTTGAAAAAGGGGCCAGGCCATGATTCCCATCCGTGATGAGAATGCCCGCAATCACTTTCCGGCGGTTACGCTGGGATTGATCGCGATCAATGTGATCGTCTTCATCCACCAGAGCCTGCTGCCCAGCATGCAAATGAACGAATTCATCGTGCAATACGGCGCTGTGCCGTATTACATAACCAGCGGCTCGCATCTCTCCACCATCCTCACCTCGATGTTCCTGCATGGAGGCTTTTTTCATATCGCCGGCAACATGTTGTACCTCTATATCTTCGGCGATAACATCGAATCGATGCTGGGGCCGATCCGTTATCTGTCCTTTTATCTGGTCTGCGGTTTCTTCGCCTTTGCGGCGCACTATGTTTTCGATATGCAGTCGATGACACCGATGATCGGCGCGAGTGGCGCCATCTCCGGGATCCTTGGCGCCTATGCCGTGCGCTTCCCGCGCGCCCGGGTCACCGTGCTGGTGCCGCTATTCCTCTGGATCTGGCGGATTTTTGAGATTCCCGCGGTCTATGTGCTGGGATTATGGTTTGTCATGCAATTGTTCAGCGGGGCGGTTGGCTCGGCCCAGAGCGGTGGCGTAGCCTGGCTGGCTCATGTGGGGGGATTTGTCGCGGGGGCGCTTATCATGTCCGCCTGGCAGCGGCGGCTCACTTAAAACGGAAGGCGGTATGGATTTTTTCACCCTCCTCTTCATCGCAGTCGGACTTTCCATGGATGCCCTGGCCGTCTCGATCTCGAGCGGCCTAACCATTCCCAGCGTCAACAGCTCCCATGGACTCAAGATCGCCTTTTCCTTCGGCTTCTTCCAGGCCCTGATGCCCATCCTCGGCTGGGTTGCCGGATCAAGCCTGCGCCGTTACATCGAAGGCGTCGACCACTGGATCGCCCTGGCCCTGCTCTCCCTGGTGGGGGTGCGGATGATCTACGAAGCCCTGACGGGGCACGATTCCGGCGATCCGCTCATCGCCACCGAACCCCGGGTACTGCTGCTGCTCTCGGTGGCCACCAGCATCGATGCCCTGGCCGTGGGCCTGAGTTTCTCCCTCCTGCATGTGCCGCTTTTTCCGGCGGTGCTGATCATTGGCGTCACCACTTTTCTCTTCTCGGGGGCGGGAGTCTATCTCGGCAAGATCGCCACGGCTCATCTCGGCCGGTTTGTTGAGATCCTCGGCGGCCTGATCCTCGTCGCCATCGGCGTCAAGATCCTCCTTGAACATCTGCAGCTCCTCCCTTAAAAAACCCCCAGCCATTTCAGCACGATGATGCCGGCGGAGATGGTAAAAATGCTGCCGAGCGTCGAGGCGAGAATGATATGCCCAGCCAGCCTGGCATTACTGCCCATGGCGTCGGCCATGGCATAGCTGGCGATAGCGGTGGGTGATGCGAAGAAAAAGAAGAGCACGCCCAATTCCTGTCCGCGAAAACCGGCGTAAACGGCGGCGGTGATGGTGATCAGCGGCAGTAGGAGGATCTTGAGAAACGCGGCCAACACGGAGAGGCGGAGATCCGCGCGGATGCCCTTGAAACTCAGGGTGCCGCCAATGCCGAGCAGAGCCAGGGGCAGGGTAAGGGAGGAGAGATAGGTGACGCTTTCGAGGATCATTCCCGGCAGCCGGATCTGCAGCAGCGAGAAGGGCACCGCCACCGCCGCAGCGAGGATGAGGGGATTGGTAAGAATCTGGCGGGTGACGGTCCAGCCGCTGATGGAACGCTCGCGCTTCTGTGTCAGCGAGAGGGCCAGCACAGCGAGGATGTTGTAGGGGGGCATAATCACCGCCAGCACCACCGCGGCTGGGGCGAGCACCTCCGGGCCATAGGCGCTGTTGAGCATGGCGAAACCCAGGATGGCAAAGTTGCCGCGAAAAGCCCCCTGGATGAAAGCGCCACGGTCGCGCCCAGCCCGGACCCACAGGATCCCCGCCAGCGTGCTGAGGGCGAAGGTGATCAGGATGAAGAGCCAGGCGAAGAGGATCTGGCGCCCGTCGAACAACTCCTGAAATCGCGTGGCCGAGATTTTGGTGAAGAGCAGCGCCGGCAGGGTGACGGTGAAAACCAGCCTCGAGGCGACCGCGTTGAAATGAGCGTCGATGACCCCGGCGCGCTGCAGCAACAGGCCCGCGAAGACCAGGATGAAGACCGGTGCGACAATGTTCGCGGCCTGGATAAAGATCGTCATCGGTGCGCCTCTTCTATGCGTGCATCCTGCCGCGCGCCAGCGAGGCGAAAATCCCGGCGAAGCAGAGCGCTGCGAAGCCTCCGAGCAGCAGGTGCATGGCGCCGAGAAACTGCCCCTGATTCTGCAGCGTGATCTGCGTGTGTCCGACGTAGAGGGCAATCACCATCGCCGCCATCCCCATACTGAACATCTGCCCGAGCATCCGCATCGTGCTGACCATCGCCGAGGCCAGGCCATAGTGGCGCCGCTCGACCGAGCCCATGATGGCATTGGTGTTGGGTGAGGAAAAGAGCCCGAAGCCGATGCCCAGGAGAAACAAGCTTGCCCCGATGAAGAGCAGCGGGGTGGCGGCTGTAACGGTCGCCAGCATCGCCAGTCCGATGCTCGACAGCGCCATTCCGGCTGAGGCGATCAGGCGCGGCTCGTAGCGGTCGGAGAGATAACCAGCAAGGGGCGAGAAGAGCGCCTGCATCACCGGCTGCGACATCATCACCAGCCCCGCTTGGCGCGGCTCCAGACCCTGGACATACTGCAGATAGAGACTGAGGATGAAGCCGACCGCAAAGGTTGCGCCGTAATTGATCAGGGCGGCGAGATTGGACAAAGCGAAGACGCGGTTATCACGCAGCAGTCGCACATCCATCAGCGGAAAAGCCCCGAGCGCTTCCCAGCGTAAAAAGAAGAAGAGCCCGATGAGGGATGCGGTCAGCGCGAGATAACCCTGGCGCCCAGGGAGGGCCGAGAGTCCATACATCAGGGCGATCACCGTCAGGGCGTAGAGCGCCGCCCCCCTCCAGTCGAAGCACTCGCCGGCGGCCTCGCGCCATTCCCGATCGAGATAGCGCCAGGTGAGCAGCAGCGCCAGCGCGCACAGCAGGGCGTTGATCCCGAAAATGGTGCGCCATCCCCAGGCCCCGACGATCCAACCGCCGATGGGCGGGCCGAGCGCCAGCCCGAGATAGACCGCGGCGATGTTCCAGCCGAGCACCCGGCCGCGCTGCCCGGGAGGAAAGACCGAGATGAGCATGGCAGTGGCGGTGCTGAAGACCATGCCGCCGCCGAAGCCCTGCACCACCCGGCCTACGATTAGCAGCGTTCCGCTGCGGGCGAGGGCCGCCCAAGCCGATCCAGCCAGGAAGATGAGCACCCCGAAACTGAAAACCCGCTTGCGGCCGCGGATGTCCGCCAGCCGCCCGAAGGGCAGCAAAAAGACCGCCGCCGCCATGAGATAGGAAGTGGCGATCCAGCTCAGCATCACGGCATCGAGACCCAGCTCGGCACCGATTCGGGGCAGCGCCAGATTGACGCCGGCGCCCATGAAAGGCGTACTGAACGAAGTGAGGATCGCCACCGCCAGGGTGGCGCGCTGTAGCGATGTGCCGGACATCATACCGCCGCGAAGGCGCCGAGGTGATACAGATCCTGCAGGGATTTGCGCATGGAGGGGTGCTCACGCTGCTGCAACTCCTCGCTGAGTTCCAGGGGGTCACCATAGTAACCGACGGCGATGGCCACCTGGGCGGTATACTCAGCAGCCGGGATATGGAGGGCGGAATAAACCCTCTCGCGATCGAAGCCGCCCATGGCATGGGCGAAGAGGCCGAGCTTGCGCGCCTGTAGCGCCAGGGCCAGCCAGGCCGCGCCTGCATCAAAAGGCCCCCATTCGAGCGTACGGCCTGAACTGCTGATCCGCCGCGCCAGGAGAAAGAGGAGCACCGGCGCCCGAGCGGCCCAGATCTGGTTGCCGGGGTGAAGGAGGTCGAGAAACCGAGCATGCTCCTGCGGGGTGACGGCCGCGAGAAAGAACCAGGGCTGGGAATTGGCGGCCGAAGGTGCCCAGCGCGCAGCTTCGAAAAGGGAGAGCAGATCGGCTTCGGCGACCGGCCGGGGCGAAAAGGCGCGCGGTGACCAGCGTTCCGGGAACTGGGGGTCGACGTGGGCTTCGGGAAGACGGGGTAGGTTCATGATTCGATTCCTTTGATTTTAAAAGATAAATATACGTGATTTCCGGTTCTTGCTCAATCATTTTTAATCGGGGCCGCCGCCCCGCCCGGCACGATGCACTTGCGGCACTCTACGGCGCCCATCCATACTCCGGCGCCCACCCGGCCGGCCGTGCATCAGACTTTTTGCTTGATTTTGACTCACCCGATTGGCTATATTTAACATGAAGGTGTACAGCACAGCGAACTGGAATGGGCCAGGTGATCTTGGCAAACGAACACACCAATTCACATCTGGCGGCGGCGATCCGGGAGGCGAAGAAAGGCCTCCGCCATAATCACGGCGGGCCATTCGGAGCAGTCATCGTCCATCGCAGCCGAATTATTGCGCGGGGGCACAATGAGGTTTTAAGGACCAATGATCCCACTGCGCATGCCGAGATCGTTGCGATCCGCAAGGCCTCGGCAAAACTTGGCCGCTTCGATCTTGGCGATTGTGAAATCTGGTCCACGTGCGAACCCTGTCCGATGTGTTTTGCCGCCATCCACTGGGCCAAGATACCTCTGCTCTATTATGGCTGCACCCATGATGATGCCGCGGCCATCGGCTTTGATGATGCTTTTATCTATGCGGTAATACGCGGTGAAACCAGTGAGAAGCGCCTGCGGCTCGTGCAGCATGGGCGGCCGGAGTGCCTTGAGCTTTTTAATGAATGGCGCAGCAAGCAGGACCGGCGAAGTTACTGAGAGGAAAGGAGAAAGCATGTTCTGCATCTTTTGTGAAATTGCGGCGAAGCGGATTCCGGCGCAGGTCATCTATGAAGATGAGCGATGCATGGCTTTCATGGACCTGATGCCCATCAATCCGGGCCATGTCCTGATCATCCCGAAAGAGCATGCTGCCAATATCTGGGAACTCCCGCCTGCCGCAGCACAAGCCTTGCTACCGGCCGCACAAAAAGTTGCAGCCGCACTGCGCAGCTCGGGCCTGCGCTGTGAGGGCGTCAATCTGCACATGGCGAATGGCGAAGTGGCCGGGCAGTCGGTATTTCATGCCCACCTGCACGTGGTGCCTCGCTTCGCCGGCGATGGCTTCGGTCTGAAATTTCCGCCGGGTTATGGCGCTGAAGCCGACAAGAACGAACTGGCTGCGGCGGCAGAGCAGATCCGCCAGGCTCTGGTCAAGGCCCGCTGATCCAGCTGCGATCGCTGTGGAGAGAAATAAAAAAGCCCCATTCCTGTTCAGGAACGGGGCTTTTTGTTTATGCGCGTTTAGTTGATTTCGATCTGGCGCGGTTTGACCTCTTCCACCTTGGGCAGAACGATGGTCAGGACACCATCCTTGTAATCCGCACGAATTGCATCGGATTTGACCCGGCTGGAGAGGCTGAAGGTGCGCTGAAAGGCGCCGAAGTGGCGTTCGGAACGGTAGATGTTCGCCTCTTTTTCTTCAACTTCCGATTTGCGCTCGCCCTTGATCGTCAAGAGGTTGTTCTCGACCGAGATCTTGAGGTCCTTTTTGTCCATGCCGGGAACATCGGCCTTGACCACGATCTCATCCGGATTTTCCCGCACATCCACGCGCGGCGACCAAACCATCGAATCTTCCTCGTAACGACTCCAGAACGGCCATCCCATGAAGGCTTCATCAAACCAGGGATTGCGCACCAGATTCTCACGATCACGTTTTACCAGAAACATAACGACCTCCTTTTGATGTATGTTAAGTGGATTGGTTGATCTTGAACGCTTTCGTTGACCTGTGTTACAAATGGCGTGCCAAATTTTAATGAAGGACTTAATAAATTGAAATTAATTAAATTAGAAACAGTTTCCGGTTTCCGCGTGAGTTCTGCCAGGACGACGACAATACTGACAAAAAGACAGACTATATCGGACAGGCTGACAAAATGGCAGATATGCTGTGGACTAGGGAGCGGGAATCCAAATGTTGGGTGAGCACGAGACTTTCGCCGAGGCGCGGGTTCGAGACCGGGTCGGCGTGAGAGGAGCGCAGGGAGGGAACGAGGGGAGCGCCGGGTGAGCGCGAGATTGTTGAAGGGGCGCGAATCGGCCTGCGCGCAGGCACTTTTTTGTTGGTTTTCGCCGGCCGTTTTGTTAAATTAATTATTAATAACGCAGACTTGTTTCCCTGAACCGCCGAAAATCCGGATCCGAACCGGCAGGAGACCCCTCCCCTTGATCAAGGAATTCATCGACATGCCGCGCCTCGAGCGCTGGATCGGCAAAGCCTTCGCCTTTCTGTCGCCCAATTCCTGGACCACCCTCTCCCTGCTGCTCGCCCTCGCCGCTTATGGCGCGGTGGTCCTTGGTTCGCCAGTCAGTGGGGCGCTTCTTTTCACTCTGAGCGGCTTTATGGATCTGGTGGACGGCAAAGTGGCGCGTCACACCCGACACGCCACCGGCCTCGGCGCCTTCTGGGATGGCACTGTCGACCGCTTCGTTGATGCCCTGATGATCCTCTGCCTCTTCCGACTGGACTTTCCGCCGGCGATTTTGCCCATGGAGATCCTGCTCTTCCTGCTCCTCTTTTGCACCCTGCTGCCGCCCTTCATCGTCGCCTATGCCAACCATCGCGGTGCGGTGCCCGATCCGACGGAAAAGGTGGTCTGGCGCTTCGCACTGCGGATTGAGTATCTCGTCTTCTTCATCGCCGCCATTCTGGTCAATCCCTTTTCCGCCGCCTGGAGCCTCGGCTTGGTCTATGCCGCCCTGGCGCTGATGGCTGCGACCGTCGTGCAATCGATCGTGCTGGTTTTCATCAAATCGCGGGACTATGCGTGAAGCGAGGATAGCGCGTTCGCCCGCTGGGGGTCCCCCCACGCGGTTTGCGGCGCGCCGGATCGACGTGTAAAATTGACATTGTCTTTCTCCTTGGAGAGTTTTATTTTGTGACGGGCCGCTCGAGCCCGGCCGCTGTGGCATCACTCCCAACCAGAGGCACGACATTGCGCTCCGGAACCGGTATCCTCTTGCTAATCGGCCTTTTGGCTACCCCCTTAACGGCCCAGAATGGAGCGCTGCAGATGCGCCTGAACGGCCTGATCCAGGAGCGCCTGCAGCAACTGCCCGCCGAGAACCAGCTCGCCACCCGCTACGGCGTCGAGCGGCTCTCGCCAGACCTTATGACCCTCTATGGCCGGCGCGGATTCCGGCCGATCTGGGTCAATGAAGCGGGCGTACGGAGCGAGGCCGATACCCTTCTCGCTCTGATCCGCAATGCCAGAGCGCATGGTCTGAATCCCGGCCGGTATCATCTGGCGGCGCTCACCGGCCTGCTCAGGAGCGGGCGCGATCGTCTCGCTTCCGCGCCGGTCGACCCGGTCCAGCTGACCGATCTCGAACTACTGCTCAGTGATGCTTATCTGGTTCTTGGCGTGCACCTGGCGGCGGGACAGTACAATCCCCACGAGGTGGATGCCGAGTGGTATCTCCATAAAAACGAGGCGGATCTGGTCACCCGCCTCAATGCTGCGGCCGAATCGGGCAACCTGCTCGAGGACCTGCGCCGTCTGCCGCCGCAAGAGGAGGACTACCGCCGCCTTGTGGAAGCTTATGGCTACTACCGCCAGCTCGCTGTCGAGGGCGGCTGGCCTTTCGTCGCCGAAGGCCGCAAACTGGAAAGGGGGATGTGGGACGAGCGGGTGATGCAGGTCCGCGCCCGGCTGCGTGCCACCGCCGATCTCAGCCTCAAACCGGCCCCGGTCGAAGGGACCTTCGACGCAGAGCTCGAACAGGCCGTGCGCCGCTTTCAACTGCGCCATGGGCTGGATCCCGACGGCAAGATCGGCAAGAGCACGCTGGCCGAAATGAATGTGCCAGTCGAAGCGCGGATTCGCCAGCTGGCCGTCAATCTGGAACGCTGGCGCTGGCTGCCACGCAATCCCGGACACCGCCACATCCGGGTCAATATCGCCGATTTCCAACTTCAACTCTTCGAGGCGGACACCGTGGCCTTGACAATGCGCGTGGTCGTCGGCAAGACCTACCGGCGCACCCCGGTCTTCAGCGATATGATGACCTATATGGTGGTCAATCCCTACTGGACGGTCCCTACCACCATTCTGCTCAACGACATTGTGCCCAAGGCAAGGCGGAATCCCGACTATCTTAAAAAGGAGCGGATCAGAGTCTACGAGGGATGGAGCGAAAATGCCCCGGAACTGGATCCAGCTGCCATAGACTGGAGCAAGGTTTCAAAGAATCGTCTGCCTTACCGCCTGCGTCAGGATCCGGGGCCCGGTAATTCACTGGGGACGATCAAATTCATGTTCCCCAATCAGTTCGATGTCTATCTTCACGACACGCCGCATCATGAACTATTCAGTCGCTCGACCCGGGCCTTCAGCTCCGGTTGTATCCGCATCGAAAAGCCGCTGCAGCTGGCCCTTTACCTCCTGGATGATCCGGCTTGGGACGAAGCCCGGCTGCGCCGCCTCATCGCCTCACGCGTCGAGACGGTCCTCAAGGTGCCCCGACCCATCCTGGTGATGCTGGTCTATATGACCGCATGGGTCGACGAAGACGGGATCGTGCAGTTCCGCCAGGATATCTATGAGCGCGATAAGGCGATCCCGGTAAGCCTCGATGCCGCGCCTGCTTTGGCGCAGCTGACAACGCCCTGATGCAGCGGATGGCGCGGCAGATGCCGCCCTTTTAAACGAAAAGGTCGCCCGATGGCAATCCCTAAACAACTCGTAACCGTTTTGCTGCTCTTCCTGATGACCGCTGCTCATGCCTTTTCGCCTGGAGCGGCTGGTTTCACCCTGCATTTTAAAAATGAAGTTACTTCCTTCACCTGGGCGCCCATCTTCCTTCTCCCCGGCGATGAAATTTCACTACGGGTTGAGGAGAACGCCGCGCATCATCACTTCGTTGTCCAGGTCGACAGCGGCACCCTGCGCTTCAAGGGATTGAACACCTGGCTGTATACAGCGCCGACAGCGCCGGGATTCCACCAGGGACAGATTATCAGCCTGGACCGCGCTGACACCATGCATCTGCAGATCTTCGTCATGGTACCGCGCAGCGTCATGAAGGGCGAAACGATGAACGGCTATCTCATCGGCCATTATCCCGCGGTCGCCTTGCGCGAACTCGATGTCTACCGCCCCCCCGCAGGTTTTATCAAGGTGACAGCGGCGGATCTGGAGCGCCGCCTCACCCCCCATTTCACCCTGGGCCAGTTCGTTTGCAAACAGCAGGGCGATTTCCCGAAATACATGGTCCTGCAGGAGCGGCTGCTTTTCAAACTGGAATACCTGCTGCAAAAGGTCAACGAGAAAGGCTACGCCTGCGAAACCTTTGCGGTCATGAGCGGCTATCGCACCCCAGCCTATAACCGCCACATTGGCAACCGCAAGTACAGTCAGCATTGTTACGGTGGCGCTGCGGATATCTATATCGATGCCGATCTCGATCAGATCATGGACGACCTCAACAAGGACGGTCGGCGGGATTACGCGGATGCCGGGGTGCTCCTGCAGGTGGCCGACTGGCTATCCCGGGCGGAGTGGTTCACGCCCTATGTCGGCGGACTGGCGCGGTATCGCGCCACCCGGCGCCATGGTCCTTTTGTGCATGTGGATGTGCGCGGTTTCAGTGCGCGCTGGGGGGACTGAGCGCTCCCGGACAATGAAAAAGCCCGCCTCTCCAGGGAGAGGCGGGCTTTTTTTTGGGCATTACGCCGATTCAGTTGATCTTGGGGATGCGCAGCTTTTGACCCGGATAGATCAGGTCCGGATTCTTGATCACTTCACGGTTGGCCTCAAAAATGACAGGGTATTTCATGGCATTGCCATAAAAGGCCTTGGCAATTTTGGACAGGCTGTCACCCGACTTGACTTCATAGTAGACCGTTTCTTCCGCTGGTGGAGCTTGCGGGGCAGTCAGATAGACGTCATTGACCTTGGCAACACCCTTGATATTGCCAGCAAGAAGGACCGCCTTTTCCTTGACGGCCTGGGAAGCGGCCTGGCCATAGAGATCGACCACGCCGTCATCGAACTTGACCTGCAGGTTGGTGATCTGGTTCGGCAGTTCGGTGTTGAGCAGATTGGTGATGGTCGTGGCTTCGTCCTCACCTTTGCCGAATAGGTTGGCGCCAACATTTTTAATGAAATCGATGAGTCCCATTATACTTCCTCCGGGTTAGGGTCAGGTACGGATTGCGTTGATTAACAAGGATGCCAATACCTTTTAAACAGCACGGCAGGGGAATTTCTTCCCGGCGCGTGATGAAATCGCCCGGCGCTGGGGTCTGGTGGTTCAGGGCATGGTGGTCATGCTCCTCAGGCGGCCAGGGTGAGCCAGAGGATGCCCCAAAGGAGGGTCAGGAGGGTGATGGGCACACCGGCGCGCAGGTATTCGCGGAAGGAGATCAGCACGCCGCGCTGGCGCGCCGACTCGGCGACGATGAGGTTGGCGACCGACCCGAGCAGGGTGAGGTTGCCCGCCAGGGTGGTGGCCATGGCCAGAGTGAGCCAGGAGAGCTCTGGCCGGGTGAAGTGGGGGATGAGGGGACGGAAGAGCAGCACCGCCGGCACATTCGAAACCAGATTGCTGAGCAGGGCGGAGGCGATCGCGAGCGGTGCGACGCCGCGGTCGGCGACCGGGGCGATCCAGCGAAAGATCCGCTCGCTCAATCCGGCCGCCTCGATGGAGCCGGTGACGACGAAGAGCCCGCTGAAAAAGACCAGCAGTGACCAGTCCATTTCGCGGAAGACGCGCTCCGGCTTGAGACGGCGGGTGATGAGCAGAAAGGCCGCGGCCGCCAGGGCCGAGAGCGGGATCGGCAGACCAGAGAGGAGATTGACCAGCATGAAGAGGACGGCGGCGCAGCCCTTGATGAGCAGGGCTTTATGCCAGACGACCGCCTCGAGAGGGGGCGGCATGAGCCGCCCTTTGCCGAATTCGCTGCGATAGAACAGCACCAGAACAATCCAGGCGATCACCAGTCCGACTGCCGCCACCGGCAGTAGCCGTGCCGAGAAGCGGGCATAGCTCAGCCCCGAGGCGATGCCGATGATCATGTTTTGCGGATTGCCGGTGATGGTGGCGGTCGAGCCGATGTTGGCGGCGGTGGCCAGTCCGATCAGGTAAGGCAGGGGATTGCGGCGCAAGGCCAGGGTGATCTCGAGCACCAGGGGGGTGAACATCAGCACGATGGTGTCATTGAGAAAGAGGGCGCTGAAGAGCCCCGACACCGCCATGATCCAGGCGAGGAGCTGCCGCGGCGAGCGCGCCCACTGCATCACGCGGCGGCCGGTGAGGCGAAAGAAGCCGGCCAACTGCAAATTGGCGATGATGATCATCATCGCCAGCAGCAGGACCAGGGTGTCGAGATCGAGGGCGGCATAGGCCTGGCGCAGCGGTATGGCACCGAGCAGCACCAGCAGGGTTGCGCCGCTCAGGGCGATGGTGGCGCGGTTCATGCGCAGCCGGGGCAAACGGCCGACCGCGACGCCGGTCAGGGTGATCACCAACAGGGTGACGATAAGCCCCAAGGGATAGTGCAGCATGGACGACTCCTCAAATAGCGTAGTAATGTACAGGTTTTGCCCCTCTCTTGCCACTATTTTATCATCACTCCGGACGGCAGCGGCGTATATTTTAATCTTGCTTATCAACTAAAATCATCGTAAAATTATTCTAAACCGGTCTGTTCGCAGAGGAACCTCGATGGTAACGCGTTCGCAGAAAATACGCCTCGGCCTTTTCCTCACTGTAGCCGCGATCGCCCTGATCGCCCTGCTGGTCGCCGTGCTGGCGCCGCGTTTCATTCAGAAACGGGAAACCTACAAAATCGGCTTCAGCGATGTCTCGCTGACCGGCCTGCTCGAGGGCGGGACGGTCAAGTACCACGGTCTGAATGTGGGCTTTGTCAGCCAAATTTATATCGATCCCGACAATATCCGCCGCGTTATCGTCGAGGTCAGCCTCGATCCGGCGACTCCGATCAAGCGCGACACTGAGGCGGAGATCACCTTTCTGGGCATCACCGGCCTCAAGGTGATCGAGTTGCATGCCGGCAGCGACACCTCGGCCTTCCTGCAGCCCGGTGCGTTCATCCGGACCGGCCGGTCGATCACCGACGAGATCACCGGCAAGGCGGAGGTGATCGCCGACAAGGCGGAACGGGTGCTCAACAATATCGCCCTGCTCACCGATGCCGCCAACCGCGCCAAAATGCTCACCCTCATCGACAACACCAACGCCGCTCTGGCCGAACTCAACGATATCCTGGCGAAGAACAATGCACCCTTCACCCACCTTATGGCCAACGGCGAGGCGATCTCCAGCGATCTGCAGGAGAGCGCGGCCTCGGCCAAATACGCCATAAAAAGCCTGCGCGGCTACGCCGAGTCCGATTCCGTGCGCGAGATCATCGGCAACCTCGCCCGCTTTTCGCGCACCATCAACGAGGCCGACCTGCTCAAGATCGTCCACGATCTCAATGTGACGCTCGACCGCACCAATTCCATACTCAAGGAGATGGGAAGGCGGTATACCGAGAGTGAGGCGGAGGTCACTGCGACGCTCAAGGCGACCCAGGAGACGCTGGACAACCTCAACGAGTTCTCGCGCCAGATCAGCGAAGACCCCTCGATCCTCTTGCGCGGCGGCAAGCCTAAAGGCATCCCGGATTACCAACTGGAGAAATGAGATGAGACGGATGCAAGGGATAGCGGTGCTGCTGGGTGCGCTGCTGCTGGTCCACTGCGGCAGCCGGACGACCCTGGTGCGCCGGTACTACCTCATCGAATCCGATGCCCGTGTCGATACCCGCCTGCTGGCGGTGCCCTCCCCCTTTCTGGTCAATGCTTATATCAGTCCGGTGCGGATCGCAGAGCCCTATGAAGGGCTGCGCATCGCCCACCGCAGCAACTCCAATGAGCTGGTCTATTACTATTACCATTACTGGGCCGAAAAACCCGCCCAAATGATCGTGGGAGTGGTGGAGACCGCTTTTGAGCAGGCGGCGATCTTTAAGAGCTGTACGCGCCAGAACCATACCGCCGCCGATGTGATGATTGTGACCGAGATCGATGCCCTGGAACGGGTTCTCGAGGCCAAAGCCGAATATGCCCGCATCTCCGGCCTCTTCCAGATGGTCTATCTGCCCACCAATACCGTCATGCTCAGCTATCCCTTCGAACGTCGCACCCGCCTGCGCAGCGACCGGAGCATGAATGGCTTCGCTGATGCGATCAGCCGGGCCCTCTTCGCCGAGGCGGAGGAGTTCATCTTCCGCGTTGCCGACTATTATCAGTATCCTCCGGAATAAACATGCTACGGATTTTGCTCATCGGCGACAGCCTCAGCCTGAATGGCATCCTGAGCCGGGAGGAGGCAGCTGAGGCCCTGACCGAGATCCGCCTGCGGCTCGAGCGCTGGCAGGGGGAGAAACTGCAGATCGATCTCTCCGGGCTTGAGCGCATCGACAGCGCCGGCGTAGCCGTTCTAGATCAGCTTCGCGCCGAGGTGCAGCAGCGCGGCGCGGCTATGGAACTGGTGCGCATTCCCGCGCAGGCGCAGGAGGCGATCAAGCTCTTTTCCAGTCTAGAAGCACCCGCCGTTGCACCCCTGGTGAAGGAGAGCTTTTTTTACCGCCTCGGCGATTCCGCTCTGAGCATCGCCCGCAGCGCCCGCACCATCCTCTACCTCATCGCCGATGCCGCTTTTTTTGCGGTAATCGGACTCTTCAACCGCAAGGGGATCCGCAAGGGCGAATTTGTCAATCAATGTATCCTGATCGGGGTCAATGCCCTGCCCATCGTCGCCCTGATCGCTTTTCTCATCGGTTTCATCATCGCCCTCCAATCGGCAGCCCAACTGCGGCAGTTCGGCGCAGCGATTTACGTCGCCGATCTCATCGCCATCTCTATGACCCGCGAGATGGGGCCGTTGATCACCGCCATTATCTTCGCCGGACGCAGCGGTTCGGCGATTGCCGCCGAGCTGGCAACCATGGTGGTCACCGAGGAGACCGACGCCCTGCGCTCGATGGCCCTCCATCCCACCCGGTACGTCGTCGTGCCCAAGATCTACGCCATCACCCTGACCATGCCCCTGCTCACCGTCCTGGCGATCATCATCGGCATCGGCGGTGCCATGGTCATCGGTTATACCTATTTGGGCATCGGCCCCAAGCCCTTTTACCAGGAGGTGATGACGGTCCTGTTTTTTCGCGACATTGTCACCGGACTGGTCAAGAGTCTGGTCTTCGCACTGATCATCGTGTTGGTCGGGGCCTATTACGGCTTTAGTGCCAAGGGCGGCTCCGAGGATGTCGGCCGGGTGACCACCGCAGCGGTTGTGGCCTCGATTTTCTGGGTGATCCTCGCCGACAGCATTCTCGGCCTGATCTTTTATTTCGGCCAGGGATTGGAGTACTGAGTGATGGCCCGCGAGATCGTCAAAGTGGATGGCCTGCATGCTGCCTATGAGGGCGAGGAGGTGCTGCGCGATGTCTCGCTCCGTGCCTTTGAGGGGGACGTGACGGTCATTCTCGGCGCCTCGGGGTGCGGTAAAACCACTCTGCTCAAACATCTCATCCGACTCTATCTGCCGGTCCGGGGGACGATCGAGATCTTTGGCGACGAGATCACCGCCATGGATGAGCCCGAGTTCGATGCCTTGCTGCAGCAGGTCGGTGTGCTCTTCCAGAACTCGGCTTTGCTCAACTCGATCAGCATCGCCGAGAATGTTGCCATCCCCCTCGAGCAGCACACCACCCTGCCGCCGGAACTGATTCAACGGCTGGTGCGTACCAAGCTGCGGCTGGTCGAAATGGAGGGCGCACTGAACAAGCTGCCGGCGGAACTCTCCGGCGGGATGCGCAAACGCGCCGCCCTGGCGCGGGCCATCATTCTCGATCCCCGCCTTCTCTTTTGCGACGAGCCCTCTGCGGGCCTCGACCCCATCACCAGCGCCGGTCTCGATTACCTGCTGCTCAAATTGCGCGACGAGCTGGGGATGAGCATGGTCATCGTCACCCACGTGGTATCAAGCATCAAGCGCATCGCCGACCGCTGCATTTTCCTTGACCACGGCCAAGTGCTTTTTTCCGGGACCTTGCAGGAGGCGGAACGCTCCGGCATCGAGAAGATCGAGCGTTTTTTCCGGGAGGGATGAGCCGGAGAGAGGTGCATAAAAAAAGCCCCGAATGGATCGGGGCTTTTTTTGTGTCGCGACTGCTGGCAAGGCCAGCCTGTATCGGGCGACGTGGTTCACGGAACAAGGCCCGGCTGCATTTTCCGGAGGTACAGGAGGTAGTAGAGCCCGGGGTCGGGAGCACGATCGTCGGCGGAACGGGCGCTGCAGCCGGGTCGTCAAATTTCAGAAAGATAGAACAAAACCGGGTTGCCGGCAGTCTGCATCCCGGCAGGATGAAGGTGCTGGCTGCTCTGCTGCGGAACCGCAGTGTTGGAAAGATAGATGACCTCGTCGTAGGGCATGGGATCGATATAGCAGTAAAAGGTGGCGGATTCGCCCGGCTGCAGGCAGTGGCCCGGAACGTCGGCGAATGCGCGCTGGTACTGCACCATCTGCCCCCCTTTGTAAAAGCAGATCAGCACCGAGGGATAGGCGATCAGGGCCCTCGAACTGTTACGGACCTGGCCCACGATTTTTTCGCCGGCGGCGTATCGCATCGTGCGCGTGCGCAGCACTTGGAGGCCCTCCTTGTTGAGCAGGGGTTTCATGCCCGTGCTGCTCTCATAGGAGATGCTGAAGGCGATACTGTCAAATTCGGTCCGGTGAAGAATGCTGGAAAAATAATTCTCTCTGCCGGGCCGCATGCCGCTCTGGCCGTAGGTGCCATAGTCTCCATACAGTTCCGCCGTTCCTGCCGCCAAACCGCGCCTGTAAAAATGGCATTCCAGCCGTACGTAATCGACCGGCTGCTTGCCGGTATAGAGCAGACGCGAGTAGCCCATCAGATAGGCATCCGAGTAGGTGTAAAGGCAGAAATCCCGGATGATAAATTCCGGCGTCACCTCCAGATCCCGGACCGAATAGGCGGGATGTTCGTCAGCAAGCAGCGGCCAGGCGCAGGCCAGTGACAACAGCAGCGCAGAAATGGACTTGCTCATGCTTTCCTCATTGAACCCGTACAACGGAACAGAACGCTGGTATGCTGCACTCTCAAACGGATGCGGCGATTTGTTGCGGCAGAGTCACGCTGATGCTACACGCTGGTTCTCAGAAGCAATACAATAGCGCCCGCGCAGAGAGCGGAGAGGGGCGGGGCTAAATGGCGTAGCGCGGCGGATGAGATCCGCGCGGACGCTTATGGATTACTCTGAGTTGCTGGAGACTATCGGATGCTGAAAAGGTGTCTTGGAGGGGATAAAACAGCGCACCCGGCTGCCCGGAGATTGCGCCTCGGTTCTGTATTCCACCCGTCCCCATCCCATCACAATGAGCAGATACCCGTCAAGGGGAATTTTTTCTGATGCGAATCTAAGAACTAGAATCAAAAAAGGCAAGGAAAAATATAAAATATTTTATTTTCGCCATTATTGAATTTATTGGGCTTGGCCGGGCCCCGAAAAGGAGCGAGCCCGGCGACGGGGTGATTTTGGCGTCAAATTATTGCGCCGGGATTTAGTGCATTATCTCTAATGAAATCAAAGGATAAGTCTAGTGTGGATAACTCTGAAAACTGGAGTTAGCACCCGGACGCCTGTGATTTATGCCAATAGTCATGGATCGCCAGGACCGACTCGGTGAGCTGGCTTTGCATGATCAGATCCAGCTCGAAACGGTCCTCCTCGTCCGCCCCTTCCTTGAGATAAAGAGGGGTGAAGCGGCCCGGATCGATGAAATAAAAAATGGGCACCAGCAGCTCCGCCACCTTTTTGTCTTTCTCGGTGAACCAGCGCCCTTCATTGAATTGCATGCCCTTGGAAAAACCTACGCACCAGAGTCCGAGATTCTGCATCTGGGTCTCTGGATCCATGGCCTCTCCCAGCCAGGGCTGGAACCGGCTGTCGGCAATGTCGGCGACGGTATCGTTATATAGACCGAAAAGGGAGAGGATGAGGGTCTCCAATTCCTGCTGGTCCTGGCCCTCCGGCAGCTGGCCGTTGGCCGCGAGGGCGAAGGGGATCCAGCGTTGCGGCGGCAGCGGCTCGGGACCGACGATAACGGCGGTCATCAATCCGTGTGCGGCGGCGAGCGGAGGGGTGCTGCTGCAGAGAGCCGCAAGTCGCCGTTCCAGCTCGGCGGGCTTGATCAGAGTAGGCGAAGTGGCCATGATCATCTCCTCACATTAAAAAAAAAGGAATGGACCGCTGGATCCATTCCTTGACGGGATTCAGGTCTGGAAGTTCAGTCTCCGCGTTTGCCGAACTGTCCATCGAGCATCATCAGGGCATGCGGCGCATTCTTGGCCATTTTGACCAGATGCAGCCCCTTGTCCATGTTGCCCTCCTCTTCGATCTGCTCCTTGACGAACCAGTCAAGCAGGCCGGCGGTGGCATAGTCGTTTTCCTTGACGGCCAGCGCCATCAGCTCGTTTATCGATCTGGTGATGAACTTTTCATGCTCCAGGGTCAAGGCAAAGATCTCCTCGACATCCTTGTAACTGGTCTGGGGCTTTTCGATGGCCTCGAGGACAACACGGCCGCCCTGTTCGTTGACATAGGCGTAGAACTTCATGGCGTGTCCCATCTCTTCTTTGGCCTGAATCTCAAAGAAGCGGGCGAAACCATCGAGATATTTTTCCTTCAGGTCCGCTGCCATGGCAAGATAAAGATAAGCGGAGTACATCTCCTTGTTGATTTGCGTATTGATAGCGGCTTCCATCTTTTTGGAAATCATCAGGTCCTCCTTTGCGAAGCTTCATAGTGCGCTGATTAGAATATTCACTCACTTGTAACAAAAAATCCCCTGAAATAGTTCCGGACTTTCATAAAAGCGAAATAATCTGGGCGCAAATGATGGTGCAGACCAGCGCGACCGGATAGACGGTGGCGTAGGCGACGGCCGGGGCGGCACAGTCGCTCATCGGATCGAGGGCGCCTAAGCCCGGCGTGCTGGTCATCGCCCCGGTCAGCGTGCCGAGGAGGGTGAGAATGTTGATCCGCAGCAGGCCATAGCCCAGGGCGATGCCGGCGATCATTGGCAGCAGGGTGATGACCGCGCCGATCAGAAAGATGCGCGCGCCGTATTGCCCGATCGCCGTGCTGATATGAGCGCCGGCCTCGGTGCCGACCGCGGCGAGAAAGAGGAGCAGGCCGAGCTGGCGCAGCACCTGGTTGGCGGTCCCGGAGAGGCTCCAGATGACCGGCCCGGTCTTGCCGATGCGGCTCAGGATCAGGGTGACGGCAAGCACACCGCCGGTCAATCCCAGGCTGAATTCCATGCCCCCCGGAAGCGGTATCGGCATCTTGCCGAGCAGGATGCCGGCGACGATGCCGAGAGCGATGGGCAGAAAATCGGCCTCCGAAATGCGCTTGTCGTCATTGCCGAGCAGCTTGACCACCTGATGCATGTTATCCGAATCACACGCCACCAGCAGCTTGTCGCCAAAACGCAGCACACTGCCGCGCCGGGGGGCGATGTCGATATCGCCGCGACGGATGCGCGTGATGTTGGCGTTGTAATTGGTATGCAGGTGCAGGGTGGCCAGACTTTGACCGACGACCGTGCGGTTGGTGACCAGCACCCACTGGACCTCATACCCCTTGGACAGGGGGATCTCGCGGTCGGTCTCCGGGCCGATCAGCAGCCGGGTCTTCTCGAGGGCCTCGGTGGTGCCCACCGCCTTGACCAGATCGCCGAGATAGAGCCGGGTTTCCGGTGAAGGCGTGACCGCCACGCCATTGTGCATCACCCGCGAGATCGTGGCTTCCGTCATCGAGCGGATCGTCAAAGCCCCGAGGGGTTGGCCGTCCATATTGACGTTCTCGACGATAAAATTGCGGTTGAGGATCTCCGGATGGGCGATGAAGGCCTCGGCGGCATAGTCGCGGGCGGCGAGGGTGAGATCGGCGCGCAGCAGACGAGGCATCAAACGAACAAAGAGAATGACGCCGATCACACCGAAGGGATAGGCGACGCCATAGCCGATCGAGGCGAGCGGCGATCCGGCCGCCTCGATCGCCGCCGCCAGCCCGGGCGTGCTGGTGAGCGCGCCGGTGAAGAGACCGCTGGCCATCTTGAAATCGACGTCAAAGGCATAGGCCAGGGCTACCGTGACACCGGCCCCGGTGACGACGATCAGGACCGTCGTCAGTACCAGCTGCAGGCCGCGCCGCTGAAAGGATTCGAAAAAACCCGGACCGGCGGAAATGCCAATGGTGAAGATGAAAAGAAGCAGACCGACATTCTGAAAATCGGCTGGGACGCGATAGCCATAGTGGCCGAAGATCAGCGCCACGAAAATCACCGCCGAGACGTCGAGCGAGATGCCCTTGATCTGAAAGCGGCCGAGGACGATACCCAGGGCGACGATGAAAAAGAGAATGAAGGCGCTGGACTGGAACAGGGCGGTCATCTGCAAATTCTCCGAAAAGGGAGAAAATTTAGACAATTTCAGGCAAATATCAAAATTATTTTGCCTATGGAGGGTCAATTTTCTATATTAGACGTACACGAATCCGCAGATCTCCTTGGAAAGGATATCCCCGATGTTGCGTTGGTTTCCCGCCTGGGCGCTGCGCCAGGCGCTGCTGCTGCTGCTCGCCGCCGGACTGACCGGCCTGGTGGCCAATCACCTCAATCCCCGCGGCGTCGCGCTCCAGCCGGGTGGCTCGGCTATAGCCGGCATGGCCGCCATGGAAGAGAGCGATGGGGCGGAACTGCCCCGTCCCATCACCCTGGTACAGCTGCAGCTGCTGCTCGGGCGCGAGGCCGCGCTGCTGCTTGACGCGCGCAGCCGTGACGAATACCGGGCCGGCCATCTGCCCGGGGCGGTCAGCCTCCCCTTCGAGGACGGGAGCGAAGAGCGGGCGCGGATCGAACTGCTGCCGCGCGACCGCTGGCTGATCTGCTATTGCGACGGCGGCGGTTGCGAGCTCTCTGAACATTTGGGGCTGGAGCTGGTCGGACGGGGCTTTAAAAAAGTGGCGGTGTACCGCGGCGGGATCGAGGAGTGGCGGCAGCACCATGCCCTGGTGCAGGAGGAAGCCCATGAGTAACCCAGCCGGCGCCCGCCTCGCCACCCTGCTGCGCCTGGGACTGGCGGCGCTCTTTATCTATGCCAGCCTCGACAAGATCGCCCATCCGGCTGCTTTCGCCGTGGCTATCGGCCACTACCAGATGCTCCCCGGCTTCCTGGCGGCCCTGCTCGCCGCCATCCTCCCCTGGCTCGAACTGGGCTGCGGCCTGGCGCTGCTGCTCAACCGCGGCGTGGCCGGCGCAACCCTGCTCGTCGCCGGGATGAACCTGCTCTTCATCCTCGCCATCACGGCGGCGCTGGCCCGGGGACTCGATATCTCCTGCGGCTGCTTTTCCACCTCCGGCGCGGGCAGCCGTGTCGGGGTGACGCGTCTGCTCGAAGACCTCGGGCTGCTGATCGCCGCCGTCTGGCTCTACCTGCGCGCCATCGCAGCGCCGCGTCCGGATTTCGCCTGAGCCGGTGCAAGCGCGCCGGCTCAGCACCGGGGAACCGGATATCCCTTAAACCACCACCAGCTGCATGTAATCGCGGATTGCGAGCGGCCGGGTGCCCAGCGCCCAGGTCGCCTCGATCAGCCGCTCCCGCTGCTCCGCCCCCATCACCGCCTCCGCATTGGCCGTAAATTTGGCGACCACCTCCGCATCGCTCATCGGATTCTCAGGGCTGCCCTTGGCATGGTCCACCTGGGCTGTATGCGTCCGCCCGGCGGTATCGGTGATCTCGACAATCGCCCGTTTGGTCCCCGGAAAAAGCCGGTCGATCTCCGCATCCGCCACTACCTTGATCTTGCCCAGCATGCTCCAGATGCGCGGATCGGCAAGCTTTTCCTCGCTGAAGGAGGAGGGGAGGACATGGCCGTCCACCAGGGCCGCGGCGATGCAATAGGGAAGACTGTGGTCGGCGGTCTCCTTGGTCGTCGGCTTGTATTTGCTCGGATCGGAGAGGATGTCCGCTCCGCGGGTGGTGGTCCGCACCAGGACGCGAGCGATCGTGGCCTCGGTCAGCTGCTGTTGTTCGCGCAATTCGAGCGCTGCGGAGATCGCTTGATGGGTGAGGGCCTCGGTGGGGAAAGGCTTGTAGCCGCATTCGGTGATGAGCCATTTCTCGCCCAGACCATCGAGCAGCGCCTCAGTCGACCACTTTACGTTGTGGAGGACGTGAAAGAGGCCCTCTTTGCCCTCGATCACCTCGACCGGTCCGGTGTAGTTTTCGGCGGCCAGCAAGGCCGCGGCGACGCCCGCGGCGGTGGCCATCGGATCGGCGGTGTTTTTCATATTGGTGAGGTGGCCGGCGACCACGCCGCCGAGAGTGAAATGGCTTGAACCGCTGATGCCTGCGGCGGCCACGGTCTGTTCTTCTGACAGACCAAGCAGGCGGGCGGCGACGAAGGGGGAGACGAACTGGGTGAGGGTGGCGTGATGCCAGCCGACCTCGCGCACGCCGGGCGTTGCGGCAAGGCACCAGCGCATCTCCAGTTCGTAGGCGATGAGGATGCCGGCGATGAGATCGCGGGCATCGCGGCCGGCCTTTTCGCCGGCGGCCAGAGCGGCCGGGATGATATCGGAGGGATGGCTCGGGTCCTGCTTCCAGTAAATGTCGTTATAGTCGATGGCGCGGATCAGGAGGCTGTTCATCAGTGCGGCGTTGGGGGCGTTGGTGCGCAGGCCGCTGCCGATAAGCGTGGCGTCCGGCGTTCCGCCCAGCTTTTCGATGAAGCGATGCGCGGCGCGCATGTCCTCATTGCCGAGGGCGGCCAGGGCGCAGCCGAAGCTGTCGAGCAGAAAGCGGCGCGCCTCCTTGCGGGCGGGTTCGGGGATGGCGTCATAGTGCAGACCGAGGGCGAAGCGGGCCATTTGTCGCGTGATGCTCATGGGGGCTCTCCTTGTACAATGGAATGTGGCAGTATTCAGGCGGGCTAATTTAATAAAGCTGCGGGAGAAAGCAAAGAAAAAGCGCCTCAGGGCGTGCGCGCCGCTCTCCGCTCGCTTGGCCTGGTCCGGCTCAGGCCGACAGGGCCGGCGCTGGCCCGGCCTCGACTCAGCGCCGGGCCGCCACCACCAGGTTCGGCGAGGTCCCGTCCGCAAAGCTTGCCCGCTGCAGATCGCCATAGATCTCGAGGTCGCCGAATCCGGCCTCACCCAGCGCCGCTTCCACCTCCGGCCGCTGCCATGGATAGAGCGGAACACTCTGCAACCGGTGTCCGGGCGGCCGCTGTGCCCAGTCGATCTCGAGGATATTAAAGCGCAGCAGGGGCTCGCCGAAATCGTAGAAGCGGATGAATTCGCGTTCTCCCTCGCGGCTGAGGCCGATCACCCGCCGCTGCCAGGCCAGAACAAGCGTGTAATTAATCAGCTGGAGAAGCAGATGGCCGCCGGGCGCCAGCAGACGGTGAAATCCGCTCAAGGCTGCGCTGAGCGCGCCGGCATCGAGCAGATGCGGCAGCGAATTGCCGAGGCATAGCACAAGATCATAGGGGGGGGCGACCGCCTGATCGAGGCGCTCCATGGCGGCCTCGACCCAGCGCACAGTCACCTTCTCCGCCGCGGCATGCCGGCGCGCTTGCGCCAGCATCTCCGGCGAGAGATCAGCGCCCGTCACCGCCACCCCCAGCTGCGCCAGGGCGATGGCGTGCAGTCCCGTGCCACAAGCGGCATCGAGGGCGCGCGAGAAACCGAAACGTTCCCGCCAGTGCGACAGCATCTCGCGTTCCCCCGGCAAGCGCGCGCCAAAACGCGTCATCGTGTCATACTGCACCGCCATCTCCCGGTAGAATGCGGCGGCATCGCGGCCGCTGACCCTATCCCTCGGCCTCCCCCGCCCGCTCCCGCTCCCACCCCGGGACGCACGCGTCGATACCGGCCCCGCACTTCGGCTCCCACCCGCCGGCTCTTTCTTCTCACCGCGGCTCACAGTCGCTCCTTTCCTGTTCCGTCAGACCTTGCAGAAATAGTTGCGGAAGAGATCCGTCTCCTCCTACAGGATCCAGACCGCAAAGCCTTTCTTGCCTACGGCCTCGAGCAGGTCATGCCGTTTGGTATCCTGGGTGATGGCCAGACTCATGGTTTACTCCTTCGCATAGCTGAGCAGGCGCTGGTCGCCGGTCAGCTGCCGTTTTCCGGTGAGGTCCTGCGTCACCTCCAGGGTGCCGAGATAGTCGCCCGCGGCATTGCGCAGAGCGAAATATTCGATATGAACGAATTTGCCGCCCACGGTGAGCCAGAAAGGAGCACGGCTCCGCCGGCCGCTGCGGAAATCGTCGAGGATTTGCTGCACGATATGCATCGATTTCGGGGGATGGCAGAGCTGCACCTTGCGGCCGATCACGGCGAGATTGCGCTCGAAGACCCGTTCGCGTCCCTCGGAGTAAAAGCGCACCGTATCCTCGGCGTCGACAAAGGTGATATCGAAGGGCAGGGTGCTCATCACCGCGGTGAGTTCCTCCAGCGAAAAACTTCCAGTGGGCAGCTGGATCCGTCCGGTGAGGGCGGTGCCCAAGGCCGTCGCGGCCCTCTCCGCCGTTCCTTCGGCCGCAAGGGACTCCGGGGCCGGCGTCCAGACGGCTGACGGGGCGAAGAGAGAGTAGCCGATCTCGGCCGAGCCTGCCTGGATCCGTGCCCACTCGCCCTCGGTGAAGCTGTCGAGGCACATCGGAAAGAGGATCTGCTCCTCCTTGTAGATCATCTCCGCGACCGCATCCGCCGCCGGCCGGAGCAGTAGATCGATGGAGTCGGCCAGGGCCTCCTGGTCCGTCCGCGTGAGGGCCTGCAGGGCCTCGCGGGCGGCCTTGAGCTTAGCGCGCGCCTCGTCATGCTTGCCCCACATCACCGTCGGCGGACCGGTGATCCCCTTCTGTTCGAGGATGGGAAAGAGGAGATACTCCTTGCGGCGGTAATGTTTGTCCACCTCGGCCAGGGCGTTGAAATGATCGGCTATCTCGTAGATGAGGTCGGTGGAGTAGCCCTCCGCTGCGCGGGCGAAGAGCGCCTCCAGGGCCGCCATTTCCAGCTGGAGGGCGCGATTCTCCTGGATGAAGGTGTGCACCGGATGGCCCTCCGGCGCGGTCCGGGCGCCGCTGTCGTCGATCTGGCCCTTGAGCACCGCTCCGTGGATATCACAGAGCTTGAGGACCTCCTCGGTCGGCAGCCCCTCGGCGATCAGCTCCTGCTCGACCGCGACCACATCTTCATAGGGCACCTGGCCCATCAGGTCGGCGAGCTGCTGGCGCACGGCCTCGGGCGCCGCCCCCTTGTGCAGTTGCAGGATCATATGTTTGAGCAGTTGCTTGCGCTGCCGGTCGTTGGCGATCAATTCATTCATGAGGTACTCCTTTTAGTGGTTCGTTCGGATGATGGATGAGGGATTCCGGCTGTCCGGGCGCTGCCGGCGCGGGCCCGGGTACTGACGGCGGCGTCTGGCCGCGGAAATGGTTGTATACTGGACGGTTGATGTTGCGGATATGCTGACGATACTCCTCGGTCGAGATCGAGCTGTGCCAGCGGCCGGCAAGACGGGCGGCGCCAATGCCGGCCGCGAAGAGCAGGAGCAGAACGAGGGGATACCAGCGACGCGGCAAAATCCCCCCCCGTTCCGTAACCGACAGTTGCAGGGTCTCCCTGACAGGGCAGGCGTCGACACATTGCAGGCAGCCGTTGCATTCGTCGGACCAGACCGTGCGGGCCTTGTCGACCTTGATGTCGGCCGGGCAAACCCGGGTGCATTTGCCGCAATCGATGCAGCTTTCGGCCTTGCGATGGATCTTGAGCGGGCTCAACCCGCTCAGCAGTCCCAGCAGGGCGCCATAAGGGCAGAGGTAGCGGCACCAGAAGTGACGCACCAGGATGGAGAGCAGCACCAGCGCGGCGAGCACCTTGAGGGTGACGGCCGAGGCGTGCGCGAAAAAAAGATACATCTTGATATCCGCGGCGCGGTTGTAGGGGGTGTCGAGAAAAGCCGCCAGGGCGTTCGTGTCCATACCCCAAAAGATAGCATAGGCGAAAAAGCCGAGGAGGAGGTACTTCACCCCGCGCAAAGGATAGTCGAGCCATCGCGGCAGCCGGCGGGGACGGCCGAAGATCCAGAGATGGATCCTGCCCAGATACTCCGAAAGCAGGCCGAAGGGGCAGACCCAGCCGCAAAAGCCCTTCTTTAGGACCACCGCCGTGGCGGCAATGATCAGCAGCAGCACCAGACTGGCGGGGTGGATGGTCGTAAAGTGGCCGGTCAGCAACCAATACTTGAGGCTGATCAGGGCGCTGATCGGGAGAAAGGCCTCAACGCCGGGAGGACGGGTGACGGTGATTGGCCCGGTGCCGCCGGCCTGGTGGACGAAGCGGACGAACTGCACGCCAATCCAGAGGATGAGCAAGAGAAAGCCCCACTGAACGATGCGGCGGATGCGCTGAGGTGACAACGGCCTGCTTTTCATATTATGATTTCACGGCTTCAGTCGAGTGCAAATCAGTCAGGCGGAATCCGTCCTGACAGACCCGCTCGGCCAGGTCGGCGAGGGTTGTGGCGCTGAAAAGCTGCTCCAGATTAGAGCGCAGCCCGCTCCATTGATCGTGTATGGGGCAGGGATGATCGTCGTCGCAGTGATCCAGACCGATCATGCAGCCGTTGAAGATTCGGTTGCCGTCGATCGCCAGAACGATCTCTTTCAAAGAGATCGCAGCGGCCGGCCGCGCCAGGGTTACGCCGCCGTTGGGCCCCTTGAACGAAGCCATGATGCGCGCTTGCGTCAGCAACTGGAGAATCTTGGTGAGAAAATGGAAGGAGATCTCCAGCGCGGATGCAATCTCGCGGATGGGCACAAAGGCACGATCGGCTTGCAGCGCTATATACAACGAGGCGCGGATGGCATGGTCGCAGCTCCTGGAGAGGATCATAGTTGGTCCGCCTTATTATAAGATAAAAGAGTATTATGTCTTAAATATAACACAAGTATTGAAAGGATGCAAGCATTTTTTGGCCCGGCCGGATCCGATCGGGCTGAGAGGGGACGGCCGCGGAAGGCGGCCGGGTAGGCGTGGGTGCGCGCGAAAGGGTGCGGGCGTGGGAGACTGCCCGGCGGGCTGCCGCTCACGCCGACGCGAAATCGATCACCGACTGACGGTAGGCGGCCGGATTGCCGATGTCATACCGCCGTCCTCTGACCAAACAGCCGACAAAACCCTCCTCCTGGCGCAGCCGGTCCAGGCACGAGGTGAGCTGGAACTCACCCCGCTCGCGCAGGTTCAGCCGGATGTTTTCCTCGAGATAGGCAAAGATTTTGGGGTCGAGAACGTACTGGCCAAAGACCGTCAGGAATTCATCCTCGCCCATGCCTTCCATATGGAGATGCTGGCGGGCATACTCGGGCGTAGGCTTTTCGTAAAACTCGGTGATGGAGAGCGAGACGTGTGCTTCCTTCCATACCCCGGTCATGCAGCCGAAATGACCCACCTCGGCGCCGGGATTGATCTTGGCACCGACGACGCTGACGCCGACTCGTTCGTAGAGATCGAGCAGCTGGCGGGAGCACGATTTTTCGACCTCCGAGGCATAGAGGTGATCTCCGAGCAGCAGTAAAAAGGGCTCGTCGCCCACCCAGTCATGGGCGCAGTAGACGGCATGACCAAAACCCTCCTGCACATCCTGGGTGAGAAAGGTGATGCGGTTGCCGATCTCCATCAGGTAGCGGCTGTACTCCTGATCCTCGTGAGAGAGCTTGTTAAAGTTCTCGATCGGCGGCGGCGTGCAAAAGATCTCCTCGAAGAGCTCGCGGTCCTGGCTCTGAACGATAATGCCGACCTGCTCGACACCGGCGGCGAGGGCCTCCTCGACGATTGCCAGAATCACCGGCTTGGCGCGCCCCTGGCGGTCAATAATCGGGAAAAGCTCCTTCTTGACCGCCTTGGTGGCCGGGAAGAGCCGGGTCCCGAAACCGGCGGCGGGGATGACTGCCTTGCGCACGCGCCGGCCCGCCTTGAGCACGAGCTTGAGGCAGGACATCCCCATCTCCTTCTCGATCAATTCGATGGCGCGCGCCTGGCTCTTTTCGTCACGGCAGATGAATTGGGCCGAGCCGTCGCCCTGCGAGCCGACGCCTTTGCCGCCATAGATGTAGGGCTGCAGCTTGTCCCAGCTCAGGAGCTGGTGCAGCACCGGCGCGGTAAGCTGCGAGGGGCAAGCGGGCTGGAGATGGCGGTCGAATTCGGCCTGGGCCTCGGTCATGCAGGCGCCGATGCGGGCCGCATCGCCGGAGGTGAGGGCCTCTCCAGCCGCGGCGACGATGCGCTCGTTGATCGGCCCGAGATAGGCTTGAACCTGGCGCTGCTCCTCGTTCTCCGCGAAGGGGTAACAGTGGTTGAGCTGGTTGAGGATCTCGCGCGTGTCCTTGCTGGCATGGAGATCAACGATGATGAAGTGAAGATCGTTCGGCACCGAGATCTCCTCGACATCCATGCGGTCGCCGTCAAAGGTCATCAGGATAGGGCGGTTGCCATAGGCGCAGCCCTGGTCCAGGCGTCCGCAGCGGGAGGGGGTGGTGATTTCGCCGAAGTAGGCCAGTTCCATCTCGCCCCGGATGGTCAACTTGAGGTCATAGACGCGGTTGAAGGCGCGGGCCACCAGAACGCAGACAGCGGCGCTGGAGGAGAGCCCTTTCTTGACCGGCAGATCGGTGAGAAAATTGTCGATTTCGAGCCCGCGCACCCGATGCTTGGTCATGATCTGATAGGCGACTCCAGCGGCGTAGCTGAAAAAGCCGCCCTTCTCGGCCTCGGCCAGAAGGGCGTCGCGTTCCATGGCGACCTCATAAGGGCCCTGCCGGGTGCCGTCGCCGAGGGTGGCGCGAAAGATGAATTTGCTCGGATGGGGTTTGACGTTGGCATGAAGGCCCTGATTTGTGCCGGCGATGATGGCATAGCCCTTGGTAATGGCGGCGTTGATCCGGCGATACCCGCCCGCCCAGTCACTGTGTTCGCCGAACAAACAGATGCGCCCCGGCACAAAAAGCTTCATTGTTGTATCTCCAATAGGTTAAGAGAGCAGAGTGCTTCTAAGGCTGTACAAGCAAACCTTTTCTCACGGAGCCAAAGAGGCACAAGGAATACGATCTTGGATAATCACTTTTTCTCTTGATGTCTTTGTGCCTCCGTGAGAAGCCTGTATGGAAAAAATGTCAGAATCCACGCTGGCGGCGGGCCTCGAAAAAGAGCAGCGCGGCCGCCACCGAGACATTGAGGGAGTTCACTTTGCCGCTGAGCGGGATGCGGGCAATGAAATCGCACTCTTCGCGGACCAAACGGCGCAGCCCTTTGCCTTCGCTGCCGAGCACCAGGCCGGCCGGCCCTTTGAGATCCAACTCGGTATAGAGTATATCCCCTTCCTCGTCGGTGCCGGCGAACCAGAGGCCGCGCTCTTTCAAATCGTCCATGACGCGGCTGAGGTTGGTGACGCGGGCGACGGCGACGTGGGCAGCCGCGCCGGCTGAAGCCTTGAACACCGCGGCGGTCATCGGGGCGGCGTTGTCTTTGGGGATAATCACCCCGTGCACGCCGGCGCCATCAGCGCTGCGCAGGATCGCCCCGAAGTTATGCGGGTCCTGGATGCAGTCGAGGACGGCAATCAGGGGCGGCTCGTTACGCTGCTCAGCGCGCGCCAGGATCTCGTCGACCTCGACGTAATCGGGAAGAAGGATGCGCGCGGCCACCCCCTGATGATGGTCGCTGCCGGCGGCCCGGCTCAGCTCGGGACGCGCCACCGTTTCAAATGGAATCCGGCGGCTGGCGGCGAGCTTTTCGATCTCCTGCAGGGCGGCACCGCTCAATTCGCGCGAGAAGAGCAGCTTCTCGGCGGGGTAGCCGGCGCGCAGCCACTCGAGCACCGGGTTGCGGCCGTAGATATAGGCTAACATTGCATGCTTCTCCGGAACGTATCGGTTTTCCGCCTCTGTCGGGGCGGTCATCGCCGGCGCGGCGTCCCTACTTGGTCTTCATCTCGAAAACCCCGTCCCACTCAGCGCCCACCGGATTCTCCTTGAACCAGGCACAACGTTCGATGTAGGTCTGACTCGGCCCGTCCTCGGGATGGGCGGCCAGGGCGCGCTCGAAGGCGGCGATCGCCGCGTCCCACTGCTGCGCGCGGTAGAGCGCCAGCCCCTCTTCATAGAGCGGCACCGCCTTCCGGACACGGGCGTCAACCTCGGCCGCGGCGCCGCCGAGCAGCTCGTAGACCCGCACCGGCTGGTTCTTGCCCTTGACGCGCAGCAGGTCGAGTTCGCGCAGCGGGAATTCCCCGTTCAGAAGTTCCTTGGTGAACTCGCTGATCATGATGCTGGTCCCGTAGGCCTTGTTGGCCCCTTCGAGGCGGGAGGCGAGGTTGACCGAATCGCCGATCACGGTATAGTCGAAGCGCTCCTTGCCGCCGATGTTGCCGGCGATCATCGGCCCGGAGTTGATGCCCATGCGCACATGAAACTCGGGTTTGTTCTCCGAACGCCAGCGTTGCCGCAGCCCGACCAGTTTCTTCTGCATCTCGAGCGCGGCGAGGCAGGCCCGGCGGGCGTGGTCTTTCATCTCGACCGGCACACCGTAAACCGCCATAATCGCATCCCCCTCATATTTGTCGAGGTAGCCCTGATACTTGAAGACCACCTCGGTCATCGCGGTTAGATAATCGTTGAGCTGTGCGACCAGGGTTTCGGGCGAGAGGTTCTCCGAGACGGTGGTGAAATTCTTGATGTCCGAGAAAAAGGCGGTGGCCATCCGTTTCTCGCCCCCGAGCTTGAGCATGTCCGGCCGCTTGAGCAGCTCGTCGACCACCGAGGCGGTGATATAGTGCTGGAACATATTCTTGATGAAGCGCTTGTTGCGCTCCTCGTCAATAAAGCGATAGAGGATGACGAAGAGATAGGCGATGACGATGGCCATCACCGGGCGCACCAATTCGAGCCAGAAGGCCTGCTCGGCGAACCAGTGGCGGCCGAGCAGGGCGTAGCCGGTGATGATCAGGGCGCCGGCGAGACCGCCCAGGACCGGTTTGAGCAGCACGGTGAGGAAAGCGACCAGCAGGGCCAGCCCGATCAGGGTGAGAACCGTATACAGCAGACTCTGTTTTTCGATATACTGATGCTGGAGAATGTTGTAGAGGACGTTGGCGTGTACCTCGACGCCGGGAAAGGAATCCTGGAAAGGGACCGGTCGGATATCCGAGAGCCCCGCCGCCGAGGTTCCGACCAGGATGATCTTGTCCTGGAAGGTCTCCTGCGGCACCCGCTGCATCAGCACGTCGTAATAAGAGATATAGCGGAAGGTCTGGAAGGTGCCCTGGTAGCTGATGAGCATGCGGCCCGCCTTATCGATGGGGATGCGCATGGCCGCTTTGCCGGCCGGGGCGATGGTGATGGCCTTGCCGGGGATCACCGTGAGATCTTCGGGTCGCGCTCCCATCATGCCCATGGTCATGGCCAAGGTGAGGGCGCAATAGTGGCGGCCGGCGAAACCGATGAACATCGGCATGGTGCGGATGACGCTGTCGTTATCGGGCGAAAAGTTGGCAAAGCCGATGCCGGCGGCGGCGTTGTAGAGGGGAACCAGGCGGCCGTCCATGCGGTCGGCGCTGCGGATGCCGGGCAGGGTGCCGGCATGGAGCTGCAGCGCGAGGCGCCCGGCCTCGAGTCCCGCGGGCGGTTCTTTCATAGGGTAGAGAAAGGCGTCGGGATTGGCGCTGGAGAAGGCCATGGCGTGATAGACCATGCCGGCGCGAGCGGTGGCGGCGACCAGGGCGGAGTCCATCGCCGCGTCACGGTCGGGTTCCATGAAGAGGACGTCAAAGCCGATGGCGCGGGCGCCGCCACCGGCGATATAATCGATGAGGCGGGCATGGTAGTCGCGCGGCCACTGATCGAAGCGGCCCAGTTTTTCGAGGCTGCGGTCGTCGATGTCGACGACGATGATATCCTCGATGGTCGCGCCCTGGCGCCGCTCCCAGAGGGTCTTGAGGCGGCCGAGGTAACGCCAGTCGAGGGACTTGGCCTCGAAGGCGTCGAAGAGCCGGGGCTCGACGGCATACGTGAGCAGCAGCACCAGCAGGGCGGCGAGAAGTCCGAGGGCACCGCCGGCGAGCGAGCGGCGCAAGAGTGAGCTGTGCATGCGAGGGCCTCCTGGTCAACGATCCCTATATGGTACCGACAATATAGACATCCTGGCGAAAAGATGCAAGGGCCAAGCAGGCGACGCCTCGCGCCCATCCGGGCAGCCAGCCATCGCGGCTGCAGCGCCATCTTGCGCCGACCCCCACCAAGAAATTTCCTTGCTAAAGTTTTTGGAAATGAATACTTTGATATCACAAATCAGAGGAGAACCACCATGCACCTCAAACTGCTCCCCCTCTTTGGCCTCTTCTTCCTGCTCGGCTCGACTGTCAGTCTGGCGGCGACCTTCAGCCGGGAGAACATCACCAGCGCCAAACTCGACAATGGCCTCAAGATCCTCCTCTTTGAGGATCACGCCATTCCCAATATCGCCTATTTCACCTTTTTCCGCGTCGGCTCGCGCAACGAGCGGCCGGGGCTGACCGGCGTCTCCCATTTCATCGAGCACATGATGTTCAACGGCACAGCCCAGACCGGTCCGGGTCAGCTCGACAAGATCATGGAGTTCAACGGCGGCTCCAACAATGCCTACACCAGCGATGACCTGACCGCCTATACCGACTGGTTTCCCGCCGCGGCCCTCGAGAAGATGATGGCCATCGAGGCCGACCGCATGCAAGGCCTCACCTTCGATCCCGAGGTGCTCGAATCAGAACGCGGCGTGGTCGCCTCCGAGCGCCGCATGGGCGTCGAAAATGACAATGCCAGCCTGCTCGATGAGACCGTCCGCGCCACCGCCATTATGGCCCATCCCTACCACTGGTCGGTGATCGGCTGGATGAGCGATATCCAGAACTGGCGCCGTGACGAGATCATTGCTTATTATCGCACCTATTACGCCCCCAACAATGCGGTGCTGGTGGTGGTCGGCGATTTCAGGACGGCCGAGATCCTGCCGATGATCAAAAAGTACTACGATAAGATCCCGGCCAGTCCCGCTCCGGCGGCGGTGACCACGACCGAGCCGGAACAAATCGGTGCGCGCCGGGTGACGCTGCACAAGCAGGCCCAGTCGCCCAACTTCCAGATGTCCTGGCATGCACCGGCCTGCCTCGATGAGGCGTTTCCGGCGATGCGCATTCTGGAAATCACCCTGCTGCACGGCGAGAGCAGCCGCCTCTACCGCAGCCTGGTGAGCGACCGTCAGCTCGCAATCGATGTTCACGGCGGTATGCAGGAGAGCGTCGATCCTCTGCTTTTCAGTATCTATGTCGATCCGCGCCAGGAGGCCGATCTCGACACGATCGAGGCGGCCATTGATGCCGAGATCGCGAAGATTGCCGCCGCGGGGATCAGCGAGGCGGAACTGACCAAGGCGCGCAACACCATCCGCACCGATTTTTACCGTCCACAGCAGAGTATCAGCGGCAAGGCTAATATCCTCGGTACGGCCGAGCTGCTCTTCGGCGGTTGGGAACAGCTTTTCTCCTGGCCCGAGCGCTTCGATACGGTGACCGTCGCTCAGGTCCAGAACGCGGCGAAAAGGTGGCTTGGACCCTTGAAGAAGACCACCGGGGTACTGGTTCCGGAACAGGGAGGTGCTGAATGAAACCGACGTTGATTCTGACCGGACTGATGGTCGCCGCCCTGGCGCTGCAGGCGGGGGCCTTCGAACTGCCCAAGCCGCAAAAATTCACCCTCGCCAACGGCCTCACCGTCTATCACCTGGCCCAGCACGATCTGCCGCTGGTCAGCTTCCGCCTGATCATTTCGGGCGCAGGCAACTGCGCTGTGAGTGCGGAGCAGGAGGGGTTGGCGGATCTGACCGCCGAGCTGCTGCTGAAGGGAACCAGGAGCAAATCCGCAGCCGAGCTTGCCGAGGCGATCGACTTCATCGGCGCCGAACTGGATACCCGCGCCCGCGCCGAGTACGCCGAGATGAGCGGCAGCGCCCTGAGTGGAAATCTGCCCACGCTGATGGCGCTGGCGGGCGAGTGCCTCCTGCAGCCGGCCTTCGCCGCCAGCGAGTTCAAGTTGGAGCAGGGCCGGCGCATCGATGACCTGGTAGCCATCAAGGATAATCCCCAGGAGGCGGTCCGGTATTACTTCCAGAAAGCCTGGTTCGGGGCGCATCCCCTCGGACGGCTGAGCATCGGCAACGAGAGCGCTCTGGCTGCCATGACCCCGGAAGCGCCCGCCGCCTTTTACCGCGCCCATTATCACCCCAATATGGCGGTGATGGCGGTGGTGGGTGACATCCGGCTCGAGGACCTCAAAGCCCTCGTGAGAAAGCATTTCGGCGGCTGGAAGGCCGCCTCGGGCGCCACTGCAGCGGCCAGCCTGCCTGCGCTTCCTCCGCGCGGTCAGAGCCGGTACCTGCTCATCGACAAACCCGATGCCACCCAGGCCTATTTCATGCTGGGCGCCCCCGGCCTGCCGATGGGCGATCCCCGGATTCCCGCCGCGACGGTGATGAACACCCTCTTCGGCGGGCGCTTCACCTCCTGGCTGGTCACCGAGCTGCGGGTCAAACGCGGCCTCACCTACGGCGCCCGCGCCACCCTCCAGTCCTGGAATCATCTCGGCCTCTATTCCATCAGTTCGTATACGCGCAACGAAAAAATCGGCGAGATGTTGCAGGTGACCTTCGACCTCATCAACAAGGCGCGGCAGGAGGGATTCAGCGACGAAGAGATCACCAGCGGCCGCAACTACATCCTTGGTCAGTTTCCGCCCAGCCTCGAAAGCCAGATGGCCAAGGCGCAGGCCTACACCGACCTGCACTTCTACGGACTTGGCAGCGACTATTACACCCGCTTCCTGCAGTCGATCGCGACAGTGCAGCCCGACCAGTCCAGGGAGATGGCGCAAACGCTGATGCCCGCCGATCCGGTCGTCCTGGTTGTGGTTGGCAAGGCTGCGGAGATCCGCGCCCAACTTGAGAAATTCGCCTCATTCGAGGTGCGCTCCATCGAGGAGGCGGGATTCTGATTGGGCCTCACACTGAGGCGCAGTGCCACGGAGAGAGGAAGGGTCCGGGTCCACTGCATACTCTGATCTCCGCGCCACTAAAAGTGCTTGACGCACCCTGTACCGCCTGTTTTGGAAACCATGGAGGCCATTATGAAAAAGTTGATCTGTATGATGCTCTTCTTTTCCCTGTCCGCCTGGGCGCAGGAGACCGCCCCGGCGGGTGCCGCGGCGGCGGATACCGCCAAGCCGGCGCCCCCCTGGACGCACAAGCTGGTCGGCTCCTTGCTCGGCAACCAGGTCTCTTTCACCGACTGGAAGCAGGGCGGTGAGGATGCTATCGCCTGGAATCTGCTGCTCGACGGCAAGTCGGCCTTGGAGGCGGGGAAGAACAACTGGAGCACCTCCTATATTCTTGGGTTCGGCAATACCAAGCTCGGTTCCAAGAGCACCCGCAAGACCGATGACCGCTTCGAGGTGCAGAGTATCTACACCCGTAAATACAACTTGTTCGTCAATCCCTATGTAGCGGCGACCTTCAAGACCCAGTTCGCCCCGGGCTATAGCTACGACGCCAAGGATGTGCGCACCCAGGTTTCACGCAGCTTTGATCCGGCCTACCTGACGCAGACGGTCGGCATCGGCTGGCAGACCCTGCCGCAGGTCAAGATCCGTCTCGGCGCCGGCTTGCGCGAGACCCTGGCCAGCAATTACGCCGCGATCTATACCGATGACAAGAAGACGAAAGACAAGCTCGAGAAATCGGTGGTCCAGGGCGGCGCCGAGTCGGCGGTCAATGTGGACTGGAAGCTTTCGCAGAACCTCCTGCTCACCTCTCTGATCGAGAGCTTTACGGGGTTCACGGATTTCAGTCACCCAATGCTGCGGACCAATACCGCGCTGGCCGCCAAGGTCAGCAAGTATGTCACGGCGATGTTCAACGTGCTGACGATCAACGAACCGCGGGTCTCGCCACGCGCTCAGGTCAAGCAGGCGGTCTCGCTGGGGTTGAACTATACCTTTTTTTAGCGGCTGAGCCGGCCCTTTCCGGCGCCCCACACTCTGGTTCCCACCCGGCGGGCCCTCGCGCCCGCCTCAATTAAAAAGCCCTGTGCAACCGCACAGGGCTTTTGAGTTCGCGCCCACCCGGAAATCGGTGTACGCGGGCCTGAACCGCATTTCCGCCTCATTTCTCGAAAACGGTGAGATCCACCGGGCCGTCCAGCACCGCTGTCTCCAAAAGGGTCTCCGAGACCTTTTGCCCCTTCTCGAATCCCAGGGTCTTCCAGGCCACCTGAATGCCATTCACCGGGCGATATTCCTCATAGCGCTCCTCCACCTCGGTCGGGCCCTGCTGGCTCAGCGTCGTATACTGGATGGCCAGCGGCAGGTGCGTCGCCGCATCGATGAAGAGATGATAACTGAGCTTGCCTTTGGCGACGATCACCTCCTGCGCCGGCTTGCCCAGATAGCCCGGCTCGCCCACCCACTGGACCTCGAGCGCGCCGAGCTGGCGGGCGAGCATGAAGGGGTCGCGGAAGAGGTTCTCGATCATGTTCTGTTTCACCGGTTCAGGAGCCGGCATGCTCCCCTGCGGCGCCACCAGCAACCCCTTCTCCCCGTTGAGGATCATCTTGATTTCCCCTTGCGGCAGCTTCATCACGCTGCAGCTTTTGTCCGGAAAGACCACCATGATTCTGGCGTTCATGGTCATTTCGCCCATCGGCGAAGACTGCACCAGTTTTGCGGTGTATTCGGCGCTTGTAACCGCGGCGAGCTTGTCAACGCCGCCCATGGCCTCCAGCATCGAGAGGACCGCCGTCTTGCCCCGCTCCCTGGTCTCGGCGGTGGCCTCGGGCATGGCGGCGCCTCCCGGCACCGGGATGGCGATGTCGATCTCGTTCACAGTTCCGAGCGAGTTCAGCGGCTCGCCGAATTCGGACGGATTGCCGACTACCAGAATCTGCACCTCCTCCGGATGGAGATATTTCTGCGCAACCTGCTGCACATCCGCCACCGTCACTTTTTCGATCTGCTGACGCAGCCGCTGCAGGTAATCCAGCGGCAAGCCGGTGAAGGCATATCCAGCCATGCGGCGGATAATCTCATCCTTGCTATCGAAATTGAAAACATAGGAGTTGAGCCAGCTCTCGCGGGCATAGCGCAGTTCCTCCTCGGTCACCGGCGTGGTAGCCATCAGCTTCATTTCGCGCAGCATGGAGTGGATCGCTTCGACCGTGCGGCTCGATTTGGTCTGCAGCAGCATGTAGAACATGCCGGGATAAAGTACATTAGTGCCATACGCTCCGGAGACATGGTAGGCCAGCCCTTCAGTGGCGCGCAGGCGGTTGAAGAGCCGGCTGGAAAAGCCGCCGCTGAGGATCTCATTCATCATCACCAGCGCCGCTTCGTCCGGGGTGTTCTTGAGCCCGCCGATATGTCCGAGCCAGATATTGCTCTGGTTGACATCGGTTTTTGCGACGAGATTGACCGTCTGTTTGAAGGCATACTCCACCTTGGGTGCCTTGGGCAAGGGCGAGGTGCCCGCAGGCCAGGCCTCGAAGGTGCGGCGCAGCTTGCTGAGCATCTCGGCGGTCTTGAAATCCCCCCAAACCGCCATCACCATGCCTTTGGGCTGGACGTAGCGCTGATGGAAGGCGATGAGGTCATCGCGGGTGATGGCGTCGATGGTGGCATACTCCTCATCGCGGGCGTAGGGCGAATCGGCTCCGTAGATGAGCTGGGTGTACTCGCGCCGGGCGATCTGGTTGACATCATCGTTGCGCCGGGAGATGCCGCTCTTGTACTCGATCCTGGCCAGTTCGATCTTTTCGGGTGGAAAGGCGGGATGGCGGAGGATATCGGCATAGATGGCCAGCACCTTGTCGAAATGCTCCTTAAGGGTGGAGAGGCCGGCGCTTCCTTCGAGGAGGCCGATGCCGGTTTCCACTGAAGCGGCGATCTTTTCCAACTGCTCATCCACCTGGTCGCCCGGCATGCTCTGGCTGCCGCCGGTGCGCATCACCATGCCGGTGATCCCGGCCAGTCCGGCTTTCTCCGCCGGCTCCCAAGCCGATCCGGCCACGAAGCGCGCTTCCATCTTGATGAAGGGCAGTTCGTGGTCTTCGAGCAGGAAGAGACGAAGGCCGTTATTAAGGGTCACCTCTTTGGGCTGCGGGATGGTGACATCATTGAGCTTGCCGTATTGCAGATTTTTGTAATAGGTCTGGCCGGAGGAGAGCGGGGCCAGGCTGAAGATCAGGGCGAAAAGGATCAGCCCCGGGACCATTCTGATCATGTTTTTCATTCCTGTGCCCTTTCTTTAATTGGCTTTAGCCGGGGGAACGATCTCCGCCGCGGTGCAATTGCGTTTGGTAAAGATGGCGGCGGCCACGCGCTGGATGTCGGCGGCCTGGATGGCTTCGATCTTGGCGACGCGCGTGAACATCTCATGATAGTCCTGGAAGCGGATCTCGGCTTCGGCCAGCTGCTGCGCCAGACCGCTGTTGGAATTGAGCCCCTCGAGGAAGCCCGCCTTGGCGCGGGTCTTGACTGCGGTCAGCTCTTCGGCTGTCAGCGGCTCCTTTTTTAGCTTTTCGATCTCCGCCAGGATGGCCGATTCGCACTCGGCGTTGGTGTGGCCCTGCGCCGGCACCGCCAGAAAGATATAGAGATTGGGATACTTGTCGGCGATCCCCGAGACGGCCAAAACCTGGACGGCGATTTTTTTCTCCTTTACGAGGCTCTTATAAAGGCGGCAGGTGCGGCCGCTGCCAAGGATGTCGCTGATCGCATCCAGCACTGCTGCATCTTTTGAATAGATACTGGGGCGGTGATAGCCGAGGATGATGATCGGCTGCATCGCATCCTCCACCTCGATGCGCTTCTGCCCGAGCTGTGCCGGCTCTTCGGTGAAGACCGGAGTCGGTGCGGCGCCCTTGGGCAGACGGCCCCAGTAGGTCTCGGCCATTTTGATCACCTCGGGGGCTCTGACATCGCCGACGATAGCCACTACCAGATTGGCCGGATTATAATGGGCCTTGAAATATTCGATCGCATCCTGACGGCTGAAGGTCCTGAGATCGGACATGTGACCCACCACCGGCCCGCCATAGGGATGCGCCTTGTAAGCTGCGGCGAAAAACTCCTCCAGCAGTTTGCCGATCGGCTGGCTTTCAACCCCGAGCCGCCGCTCCTCCTGGATCACCTGCTTCTCAGTGTAGAATTCGCGCAGGACCGGGTTGAGAAAACGGTCCGATTCGAGCGACATCCACAGTTCCACCTTGTTGGAAGGAAGGTTGTAAAAGTAGACGGTCTGGTCGTAGCTGGTAAAGGCATTCAGGCCGGTGCCGCCGGCCATCTCGACGGCCTGGCCCAGCTCGTTGGTGACGACGTATTTCTTGGCCTCTTCGATGGCCGCCTTGTGGTCTGCGGCGAGCTGCTGCAGCCTGGCGGAATCGGCGAGCGCCCCTTTGGCATACTCGTCACGCCAGGCGTAAAAGGTCTCATCCTCCCGGGCCATCGCTTTGAACTCAGCGTCGATATCCTTCGTGCCGATGGTGCGGGTGCCCTTGAAGGCCATGTGCTCGAAGACGTGGGAGATGCCGGTGATGCCGATCCGCTCATTGACCGCGCCGACATCGGCATAGGTGACAAACGAGACCACCGGAGCGTCGTGGCGTTCGAGGATCAGGATCCGCAGGCCGTTGTCGAGCGTGTGTTTGACCACCCGGTTCTGGAGGTCAAGATAGCCCTGGGCCTGCAAACCGGCGGCGGCGAAGAGCAGCAGCAGGATAGTTTTTCGCATGGTTCTCCTCCTTGGTTAATTCATATCCTGTCAGGCGATCTCCTCCGGCTCCGGAGGTCAGGCCGAAAAAAGCTTGTTCACCGCTTCGTAGGAGTCGAGATCGCCGATGTCATAACGCCGGCCGGGCAGCACCCAGGCGTGCATCGGGGTGCGGCGGCAGAGCCAGGCCGCGAGGTTGCCCGGGGCATCGGAGCCGCAACCCTCCGCGAGCGCGTTGCGGATGAGTCCGAGATCGCTCGCGCGGTAGAGATAGAAGGGCGGAACGGCCCAGTGCGAGGCCGGATGCTGCGGTTTCTCCTGGATCGCCTCGACGCGGAAATCCGCATCCGCGATCAGTACCCCGGTCTTTTGCAGTGCAGCCCGTGAGGGCTCGTGATGGCAGGTGATGCAGCTCGTTGCTTTAGTCTCGGCGTAGTCCACCAGACCGCGGAAGGAAAAATCGACGACGTTGTCTCCGGCGAGCACCAGCAGATCCTCATTCAATTGCAGGGTCTCGATAACATGGAGGAGGTCGCGGACCGCGCCGAAGCGGTTCTCGTTTGAGGTGGTGCCATCGTTGACCAGGACGAGCTCTTTCGCATAGCGGCTCCGCCTTTTCCACTGCTCAAAGTGGGGGAAGAAGGTGGCGTTGGTAACGACGATATGGCGGCGGACGGCCGGGATGGCCTCGAGGTCTTCCAGGAGGCGGTCGAGGATGGCGCGGCCGCCGACCGGCAGCAATGGTTTGGGGAAGTTTCGGGTCAGCGGGTAGAGGCGCGTCGCATAGCCCGCCGCGAGGATCAGGCCATTCATCGCACCTCCTCTCTTCTCCCAACCTTCTCGCGCCCACCCGGCGCCGTGCGCGCCGGCTGCCCGCTGCTGTGGCTCATGCCGGCGCCCCGACGTGGCCGGCCCCGTCGGCGGTCTTGCAGACATGGGCTGAGTACTCTCCCTCCAGCCGCGGGAACTTGTCCAGGTAGCGAGCGCCGACCGAGCGCATGATCTCTTCGCGCCGGGCCGGATCCGCGATCGCCACGCAGCACCCCTTGAAGCCGGCGCCGCTGAAGCGGCCGCCGTAGATGCCCGGCGTATCGCGCATGATCTCGTAGAGGGCGATCATCTCCGGGCAGCCCGATTCCCACTGCTGGATCGAACTCAGCCCCGAGGCGAACATCACCTGGCCGAAGTGGACGATATCGCCGGCCTGATAGGCCGCCACGGCCTCGTCGACGCGGGCGAACTCGGACATGTAATGCGAAGCGCGCCGGGCCAGCGGCGCCGGCAGCTTGTCCTTCCACTTCTCAAAGATGGCCTGATCGACATCCCGCAGGCGCGTTTCCGCAAGCAGGCCATAGGGCAGCCCCTCGTACGCGAGGAGATCAAAGGCCGCCACCTTGCACTCGTCCGTGCGGGTGTTGTAGCCGGTCTGCATGAGGGTTCTGGTTAAGCCACTGAAAAAAATAAGAATATCGAATGGCGGCATTTGCGGACCGGGCGGGATCAGACGGTAGGATTCATCCTTGGTGTCGAGGTAGAGCAGGTGATCCTTGCGGCAAAGCACCTCGCAGCTTTGATCGAGTTTGCCGAGGTTGAGGCCGATGTACTCGCGCTCCGCCTCGAAAGCCAGCTGGATGAGCTCGAGTTCACCGACATCGATTCCGTTGACGTCGGCGAGGGCCATGATATAGCAGAGCAGCACCGCGGCTGAGGAAGAGAGGCCGCCCACCGGCAGAGAACCTGAGATGAGCCCCTGAATGCCCACCTTCAACTTGTGCTGTTTGGAAAGGGCGTAGATGGCCGCCTGGACGTAGCGGCCCCAATGGCTGTATTTGTGGGGAACATTCTCGAGGGGAAAGAGCACCTGCTCCTCAAAATTGCGGCTGAAAAGGTTGATGACAGCCGTTTCGGTCGGCACATAGAGGAGATCGACGCCGTGGTCGAGCGCAAAACCGGTGACATGACCATGCTGATGGTCGATATGGGCCCCAACCGGGCAGACCCGATAGGGGCTGTAGACGTGCCGGATCTCCGATTTGCGTGTCCCCGGAAAGAGAGAGTGGAAGTGTTTGAGCATGATCCGTTCGCTTTGGCTATGAGAGTTGGACATAGGAATTTTGCCCCCTGGGCAGAGTCTGGCCTCTTACAGTTTAGGCAATATTCCGCTGCAATTCAAGGGAAAAAATCGCCACGGCGGAGCCGGGTGGGAACGAGGGGGGAGAAGCCGCGGGCGCGAGCGGGATCGGAGCTGAGAGCCGCGGTGGTTTTTGCTTGACATAATGACCGTGATCCAGTATATTGCAATCTTTAAAGCAAATCCTCATCCGGAACGGGGCTGTATGAAAATTCTGAAATTCGGCGGCAGCTCGCTGGCCGACGGTCCGCGCATCGCGGCGGCTACCGCCATTATCGCGGACGCCGCCGCGGCAGACTCCATCGCCGTCGTCTTCTCGGCCATGCAGGGGGTGACCGACCGGCTCATCGCCGCTGCGCGCCAGGCGGTCAAGGGCGCCGAAGGGGGGCGCAGCGCCCTCGAGGAGATCCGCGCCCGCCACCTCGCCGCCGTGCGCCACCTCTTCGCCGCCCCCGGCCAGTCGGCGGTGATCGCCCCCCTGAGCTTCCTGCTCAATGAACTCGAGGAGATACTCCACGGCATCGAGCTGATCCGCGAATGCTCGCCGCGCACCCTCGATCTGGTGATGAGCTTCGGCGAGCGCCTCTCCTGCACCCTCGCCGCAGCCCATCTGCGAAGCCGCGGGCTCGACCCCCTGCTCCTCGACGCCCGCGAGCTGATCCGCACCGATGCCGCTTTCGGCGCGGCGGGCGTCGATTTCCCGGAGACCTACACCCGCATCCGAAGCCGCCTGCAGGGCCTCCGGGGCGTCGCCGTCCTTCCCGGCTTTATCGCCGCCACCGCCGACGGTGTCACCACCACCCTCGGCCGCAACGGCTCGGACTATACCGCCTCGCTCGTCGCCGCCGGGGCCGGCGCGGCGGTGATCGAGATCTGGACCGACGTCGACGGCGTCCTCTCCGCCGATCCGCGTCTTGTCCCCGACGCCTACGTCATCCCCGAAATCAGCTACGAGGAGGCGATGGAACTCTCCTATTTCGGCGCCAGAGTGCTGCATCCCTACACCATGCTGCCGGCCGTGGAGAAGGGCATTCCCATCCGCATCCGGAACAGCCTCAATCCGGCGGCGCCGGGCACCTTGATCGGAGCGCCGCACCACCTCGAGGGCCGCAGCAACGGCCGGGATGGGGAGAACGGCCACCCCATCACCGGCATCGCCTCCATCGAGGACATCTCGCTGGTCAACATCGAGGGCGGCGGCATGATCGGCATCCCCGGCATCGCTGCCCGGGTCTTTTCGGCTCTCGCCCGCGAGCGCATCAACATCATCATGATCTCCCAGGCCTCCTCCGAGCATACCATCACGCTGGTACTGCGCAGCGGTGAGGCCGCCCGCGCCCTCGCCGCCCTCGAGACCGAACTGGCGATGGAACTCTCCAGCCGCCGCATCCAGGCCCTCGAGCGCATCGACGAACTCCTCATCATCTCGGTGATCGGCGAAAAGATGCGCGGCAAGCCCGGGCTTGCCGGCCGTCTCTTCACCGCACTCGGCGAAGCGGGCGTCAACATCCTCGCTATCGCCCAGGGCTCGGCCGAGCGCAACATCTCCATCGTCATCGAGGAAAAGAACCACGCCCTGGCCCTGCGCGCCATCCATGCCGCTTTCCTCGCCGCGCCGGTAACAGCGGCCGGCCGCCCGGCGGCGGAGCCACCCGCCGGCAGGAGAGAGGCCTGATGGAACAGATCCGCGTCTTCGCGCCGGCCACCGTGGCCAACGTCGCCTCCGGATTTGACGTCCTTGGTTTCGCCCTCGAACAGCCCGGCGACGTGGTCACCTTGACCCGCACACGCCTGCCCGGCGTGCGCGTCACCGCCATTCACGGCGACCAGGGACGTCTCCCCTTCGATTCCGGCAAGAACACGGCGGCGGTCGCGGCCGGAGCCCTGCTCGCGGCGATCGGCGATCCCTTCGGCCTCGAACTGGTTGTGGAGAAGCGCATGCCGCTGGCCTCGGGACTCGGCAGCTCGGCCGCCAGCGCCGTCGCCGCGGTGACCGGCGCCAACCTCCTCGCCGGCAGCCCCCTCGGCAAAGAGCAGCTGTTACCCTTCACCCTGCTCTCCGAAAAGGCCGCCTGCGGATCGGCCCATGCCGACAATGTCGCGCCGGCGCTGCTGGGCGGATTCGTCCTAGTGCGCAGCACCGAACCCCTTGATATCATCCAGCTGCCGGTGCCGCCGGGGCTGGCCTGCGCCGTCGTCCATCCCCACACCGAGGTGCGCACCGAGGATGCCCGCCGCATCCTGCGCAAGGAGATCCAGCTCGCTGTGGCCATCCGCCAGTGGGGCAATCTCGCCGCCCTGGTTGCCGCGCTCTACCGCGGCGATCTCGAACTGCTCGGCCGTTCCCTTCAGGATGTAGTCGCCGAGCCGGTGCGCTCGGTGCTCATCCCCGGCTTCGACGCGGTCAAGGCGGCCGCGCTCGCCGCCGGCGCCCTGGGCTGTTCGATCTCGGGGTCGGGCCCCTCGGTCTTTGCGCTCTGCGCCGATCTGGCGGCTTGTGCTTCGGCCGGCGCCGCCATGACCGCCGCTTTCCGGCAGGCCGGCCTGGCCTCCGATCTCTATATCTCGAAGGTTAACACCGCGGGGCCGAAGCTCCTGGAGATCCCGGGAAACGGGGGCGCGGCATGAAATTCGCCAGCCGCCTGCATCCGCACGATCCGGTCAGCTTCCGGGAGGCCCTTTTTTCAGGTCTCGCCCCCGACGGCGGACTTTACCTTCCCGTCGATCATCCCGATCTCTCCACCCTCATCGCCGGATTGGACGAGAGTGTCACTTTTGGCGATCTGGCCGCCGCGGTCAGCGCGGCCCTGTTCGCCCCGGAGATCGATGCGGCGGCGGCGCAGCGTATCGCGCGCCGCGCCTTTTTCTTCGCCCCGCGCCTGGTGCGCCTTGACGGCCGTATGCTCCTCCTCGAACTCTTTCACGGCCCCACCTGCGCCTTCAAGGATTTCGGCGCCAATTTCCTCGCCGCCTGCATCGAGGAACTGCTCGCGGGGGAGCGCTGTCAGATCCTGGTCGCCACCTCGGGCGACACCGGCAGCGCTGTGGCCCACGCCTTTTACAACCGCGCCAACATCGACGTCATCCTCCTCTATCCCTCGGGACGCGTCAGCGCCTTGCAGGAGCAGCAGCTCACCACCCTCGGCGGCAACGTTCACGCCCTCGAGGTCCGAGGCAGCTTCGACGACTGCCAGCGCCTGGTAAAGGCGGCCTTCCGCGACCGCCGCCTGCGTGCCACGCTGCGCCTGACCTCGGCCAATTCGATCAACATCGGCCGCCTCCTGCCGCAAAGTTTCTATTATCTGCATGCGGTGTCGCAGCACTCCACCCTCCGTCAAAAGAGACCCTGGTTTTGCGTACCCAGCGGCAATTTCGGCAATCTCACCGCCGGACTCTACGCCTGGCACTGGGGGATGCCTGTGGCCGGCTTTCTCGCCGCCACCAACATCAATGATGTCGTTCCCGATTATCTCAAGTGCGGAGTCTTTTCGCCGCGCCCCTCGCGGCACACCCTGTCGAACGCCATGGACGTCGGCCATCCCGGCAACTTCGAGCGCATGGAGCAGCTGTTCGCGGGGGACTGGCGGGCGATGAAAACGGTGGTGAAAAGCGGAGTGGTGAACGATGAGCGGACCCTCTGGAGCATGAATCAGATGCACCGCCGCTTCGGCGTGCTCGTTGATCCCCACACCGCGGTGGGATGCGCGGTCGCAGAGGATTTTATCGAGGAGAAGCCGCGGCGGGACGCGCAGGTGGTGATCCTCGCCACAGCGCACCCGGGCAAATTCGCTGAAACAGTGAAGCGGGCGACAGGAGAGGAGCCCGAACTGCCCGAGCGGCTGGTGCGCTGCCTCGCCCTGCCCAAACAGTCGGTATCGATGGCGCCGGAGTTGGCAGCGCTCTCGAACTATTTGCTTGAAACGTTCGCTTGACCTATTCCACCAGGTATCCCCTCGCAAGGGCTGAATAGGCCTCGACCTGCCCGCGAGTCCAGGCAGCATCCCTCCCCAACTCCCGCGCCATGATCTCCGCGACCGCCGGGGCCGCCTCGATGCTGCTGCGCGCGTCGAGAAAGAGGGCTCGCACCCGGCGCGCAAGAAAATCCTCCACCGTCCGCGCCATTTCGTGCCTCACCGCCCAGGTCACCTCCCCCTTCAGATAGGGAAAAGCCGGATGGAGCCGCTCACGACCGGCCGGCTCCTCCGCCAGCACCGTCTCCTCCAGCACCCCCCGGTCCGATCCGTAATAGCTCAGCGGAGCGTCGAACTCCATATTGCGCAGATAGCCGTGCACCGGCAGGGTTTTGGTGATGCACGCCTTTTCGGGGAGACCGCCGACCTGCACCGCCTTGTCGATGGCATCTTCGGCCATCTTGCGGTAGATGGTCCACTTGCCGCCGGTCACGGTGATCAGGCCGGAGGGGGAGATGAGGATCTGGTGCTTGCGGGTGACATCCTTGGTGGGGCCGCTCTTCTCCTCGGGGACGGCCAGGGGGCGCAGTCCGGCGAAGACGCTGAGGATGTCCGAAGGGCGCGGATCCTTGCTGAGATAGGCCTCGCAGGTTTTGAGGATGAACTCGATCTCCTCGGCCGAGGCCCGCGGCTCCAGCAGCGGCTCCTCGACCTCGGTGTCGGTGGTGCCGACGATCACCTTGTCGTGCCAGGGGACGGCGAAGAGCACGCGGCCGTCCGAGGTGTGGGGGATCATGATCGCCGCCTCACCCTGGAGAAAAGAGTGGTCCAGGACGATATGGACGCCGCGGCTGAGCAGGACGGCGCGGTGAGCCTCCTTTTCAGCCATGGCCTGGATCTCGCCGACGAAGATCCCCGCCGCATTGATGATCGCCCGGCCCGAGGCGTGAAAGGATTTCCCGCTCTCCACGTCGAGCAGGTTGACCCCGTCCAGCAGCCCGTCCGGATCCCGGGTCAGCCCGGTGGCCCGGAGGTAGTTGAGGCAGGTCGCGCCGTTGTCAACGGCGGTCTGGGCGAGATTGACCGCCAGACGGGCATCGTCGAACTGGCCGTCGTAATAGATCACGCCGCCGAGCAGCCCCTTTTGGTCGAGATTGGGGATGGCGGCCAGGGTCTCCTCCCGGGAGATCTTTTGCGAGGGGCCAAGCCCCATCTTGCCGGCCATGATGTCGTAGAATTTCATGCCGACATTGTAAAAGGGGCCTTCCCACCACTCATAGAGCGGGATGATGAACGGCTGGTTGCGGACCAGGTGGGGGGCGTTCTGCATCATCAGTCCGCGCTCGTGCAAGGCCTCGAAGACCAGCGAGAGGTCGCCCTGGGCGAGGTAGCGCACCCCCCCGTGGACGAGCTTGGTGCTGCGGCTGGTGGTGCCCTTGGCGAAATCGGCCTGCTCGACCAGCAAGGTCGTGAAGCCGCGGCTGGCGGCATCGACCGCGCAGCCGAGACCGGTCGCCCCGCCGCCGATGATGATCACATCCCAGATTTTACCGGGCTCGGATGTCAGATTCTGCAGAAATCGGTCTCTGTTCATGCACTTTTCCTGACTTTGGACGCCTTCTCGTTCTCTCCGTCTGGCCGCCGCCTCATAGCCGACCGGTCATTCGGGCGGGAACCAGAGCGGGCCGTAAACACCAGGGGCCTGGCATGTCGACCACGCCAGGCCCCTGGGTAGATACAATCAGCAGAAAGCTGCAGGCCGGCCGCTCACACCGAATGCTCCGGGGCCTTCGGAACGCCCTCGCGCGGCGTCCAGTTCTCCACCGGCGGCGCCACCGCGGTGCCATGCTGCTCCTTGCATGCGCCGAGCTTTTGCCGGAACATGTACTGCTTCATCAGCTGGATGGCAAAAGCCGGATCGACTCCCTTGGGGCAAACTTGCGAGCAGGCACCGGCGAAATGGCAGCGGAAGGCGCCATGGCCGGAAAAGACCTCCTGCGAGCGTGCGGCCGCCCCCTCGTCGCGGCTGTCGGCGATATAGCGCCAAGCCTGCGCCAGCGCCTGCGGGCCGAGATAGGACTCGTCGGTCGCCACGGTCGGACAGGCGGCCAGGCAGGCGCCGCACTTGATGCAATAGGCGAACTGGATATAATTGATCAATTCCTCCTGGCTCTGGAAATACTCGCCGGTCGGATGTTCGAGTTCCTCGACCTGCTTGCGGATCAGGTAGGGCTTGATCGCCGCGTGTTTGGCGAAGAAGGGCTCGAGATCCGGCACGAGATCGCGGATGATCGCATAGTTGGGCAGCGGCTTGACCACGACCTTGGCGCCGCCGAGGTGGGCGACCTGATTGGCGCAGGCCAACCGCGGCAGGCCGTTGATGAACATCGCACACGAGCCGCACACCCCCATGCGGCAGGACGAACGCCAGCTCAGAGTCGGGTCGAGATTCTCCTTGATCCAGAGCAGACCGTCGAGGACGGTCAGTCCCTTGGGCGCCGGCACTTCGTAGCTCTGCATCCGCGGCTTGGCGTCCGCGCCGGGGGTGTAACGCAGCACTTCAAAGGTCACTTTGCTGGGGGCTTCGCTCATGACGCCACCTCCTTCATTTGATAGACCGCGATGGCGACATAGGTGCCATAGACGAAGAGAAAGAGCCCGCCGATGAGAAAAAGCCAGGTGATCAGCTTCTGCGTCCCCTTGCGCAGGTTGAGCTCGAACAGAATGGTGCGGAAGCCGTAGAGGCCGTGATAAAGCGCCGCGCCGAGCAGCAGAATATAGGTCACCATGAAGAAGCCCTGCTGACTGCGGGCGATGACCGACTCCCAGCCGGTGGGATCCATATACAAGCCGAGGATTTCATCGAGGTGCATGATCGCCATGTGCAGGCCGAGCAGCACCAGGATCACCGCGCCGGCGATGATGTGCCAGAACCATAATGTGGATTCACGCATTCGCAATTCTCCTTATCCGGAAACACTGCTAACGGGGGAGAGCTTCCCGCCGCCACGATTCCGCGCTTACTCGAACAGATCCACGCCGCCGGCGATGATCAGCACCGCCGCCAGCACCATGACCACGATCAGCACCGGGCGCTGCCTCATCACGGCGCTGCGGTAGGGATAGAGCGGCCGCGTCGGCTTGCCCATGAGGAAACCCAGCTCGGTCAGACCGAGACGAATGCCGTTGAGGGCGTGATAGGCGAAAGCCGCATAGACGAGGTACTCGCCGAATTTAAAGAGGTTGTTTTCGAAAAAGCCCATCTCGGCAGCCCACTTTTGGGCGCCGCCGAGGCGCGAGCCGGTGACGAAAATATGGAGGACAAAATAGAATAGTATTCCCATGCCGGTGAGGCGGTGCAGGGCATAGGCGTAGCGCTCCAAGCCATAGCGCCCGCCGCCGAGCCAGCCCCAGAGGCCGAGTTTGTTGGGGTAGTGATTTGCGCGTTCTGCCATAGGTCAATCCTCATCAAGATCGGGTTAGTACTTGCGCTCCACCGGTTTCCACTTGGTGATGGTCACGGATTTGTAGTCGAGTCTGGGGCCGGAGGGGGTATGGAAGGCCAGGGTGTGCTTGAGCCAATTCTCGTCGTCGCGCACCGGAAAATCGCGCCGGGCGTGGCCGCCGCGGGACTCGGTGCGGGTCAGGGCGCCGGTCACCATCACCTCCGCCAGATCGATGAGGTTCTGCAGCTCGAGGGCGTGGGCGAGGTTGGTGTTGTAGGCCTTACTCTTGTCGGGGATGGCGATGTCGGCAAAACGTTTTTTCAGCGACTGGATGATTTCGAGGGCTTTGCCCAGTTCCTCGCCGGTGCGGTAGACGCCGACGTACTTGTCCATGGTGGCGCGCAGTTCCTTACGCAGATCGTAAAGATTCTCCTTGCCGTTCTTGCCGAGGAGCGAGCCGAAGATCCGCTTCTCCTCCTCCTCGAAGAGATCCTTTGCCAGATCCGGCGGAGCGCTCTGGGAGGCGCAATATTTGGCGGCCTCGGCCCCGGTGATCTTGCCCCAGACCAGGCATTCGCCGGTGGAGTTGGAGCCGAGGCGGTTGGCGCCGTGGAGGCTGACGCAGGCGGCCTCGCCGGCCGCCCAGATGCCGCGCACGCGGGTGGCGCCGTTGATGTCGGTCTCGACGCCGCCCATCGAGTAGTGGGCGACCGGCCGGCAGGGGATAGGTTCATCGATCGGTTCGAGGTCATTGAACTCCATGCAAACCTCGCGGATCAGCGGCAGCCGCTCGTTGATCTTGTCGGCCCCGAGATGGGTGAGGTCGAGATAGATATAGTCGAGCCCGCCGGGTCCCTTGACGCCGCGCCCCTCCTCGATTTCGGTCATCTCCGAGCGCGAGATCAGGTCGCGCGGGGCCAGCTCCATTTTCTGCGGGGCGTATTTCTCCATAAAGCGCTCACCCTTGGCGTTGATCAGAGTGCCGCCCTCGCCGCGACAGGCCTCGGTGATGAGGATGCCGGAGGGGACCAGCCCGGTCGGATGGAACTGGAGGAACTCCATATCCTCGAGGGGCAGGCCGGCGCGGTAGGCCAGCGCCAGTCCGTCGCCGGTGACCGTCTGCGAGTAGGTGGTGAAGCCGAAGAGGGTGCCGGCGCCGCCGGTGCAGATGATCAGGGCCTTGCCGCGGATCAGGGTGAACTCGCCGGTGGTCATGTTCATCGCCGCCAGGCCGCGGAACTGCCCGCCCTCGACGAGGATGGCGGTGACGAAGAACTCGTTGTAGTGGGTGGTGTTGTTATACTTGAGCAGGGTGTCGTAGAGGGTTTGCAGCTCGAAAAAGCCGGTCTTGTCGGCGGCGAGCACGGCGCGGGGGTAGCTGTGGCCGCCGAAGGGACGCTGGGCGATTCGGCCGTCGTCGCGGCGGGTCCAGGGAATGCCCCAATGGTCGAGCTGGAGGATCTCGCCGGGCATGGTGTTGACGAAGAGGTCCACCACATCCTGGTCGGCGAGGAAATCGCTGCCCTTGACGGTGTCCCAGGCGTGCAGCTCAAGGCTGTCACCGTCCTCGGTACGCATGACCGCGGCGGTGCCGCCTTCGGCCGCGACCGAGTGGGCGCGCATCATTTGGTTCTTGGTGACCACCGCAATATCGATCTTGCCTTGGGCCTGGCGTGAGGCCTCGATGGCGGCGCGCAGGCCGGCCAGTCCGGCTCCGAATATGACGAGATCATGGGTCAAAACTTTTGACATGCATCTCCTCCTCTGTTAAGGCGGTGTGATACAACGGCAGGTATGGTATAGGGATGATGATCTTGGGGGGTGCAGCGATGTGGCGACGCCTGCTTCATGCGGGATGGGCCTCAAGTTCATGATCAAGGAAGCATTTCAAGTTAGGATTCTAAATGGATTATGTCAAGGGAAATCTGCACCTCCTTGCGGCTTCGGCCCCCCGGGCCTCCAATCTGGCTCCCACCCGGGCGCCCCCCGGCGCATTCTGCCGGCACAAGACGCTCGCCGGACGCTTTGGCTCTTTTCCCAAACATCAGCAGCTGCAGATGGTAGCCAACGAATTGAACCGGGCCAGCCATCTGCTGGATGATCCCCGGGAATACCGTTACTGCCTGGAGCGCGCGCTGGAATTGCTCGATCTGCTCTCCGGTCAGATGCATTGGCGCCCCGCTCTGCGCGAGCTGCGCCGGGCGCGCCAGTTCATCGCGCAATGCTATATCGGCCCGCAGCCTGGCCTCTCTATGGCTCCAGTGACGGCCGGCCTGTATACTCTTCCCGCGTCAATCCAGGCCAGCCTGGGCCTGGCCCCCTGACGCTCCCTGAAGCCAAATCCGCACGTAGCACCAGGTGGTCGACGCAGCGGAAGGTGATCCAGGCATTGTCCACCGTGTCGCCAACGGTGCGCCAATACCCGGCGGCCAGCACCATTATCGCCAGGGCCAGCATCGGCCCGAAACGTCGCATCTGACTCGTATCGGCCATGCTCTTTTCTCCGCCCCGCCACACACTTCGGTAATATTAAAGTATTTTTCGATTTTCACCAATCATTTCATGTGCAGCGCCGCAAAAAAGGCGTATAACTAAAGCGTTGACAATGTCGCGGCAAAAGTGTAATTTCACGGAGTCTGCGAGCTGGCCCGGGTGGGCACGAAGTGTTTGCGAGTGCGCGAGCTGGCCCGGGTGGGCACGAGCATGTTGTGGGTGGGTGCGAGATTTCGGACGCGAGAAGCTTTCCGGAGGAGCGATGGATGACCAACTGACCCGCCTCAAACGGCGGGCGCAAATCCTCGGCAACCATTACCACAAATATCTTCACGTCATCGATAAAAGCTACGACGGCCTCTGCGCCCGCCTCGAGGTGTGCCGCCTCTGCGAGAGCGTCCATCTCTGGCAACGTCCCTTCGATTACCGCGCCGAGATGCGTCTGGTCGCCGGCCTGGGCCGATCCCAGGAGGAGAAGCTCGCCGACCTCGGCTGTTTCTTCGCCCTCCACTTCCTCCAGCTCAACCTCAACGCCCTCGACACCATGCTCCTCGACGTCGCCCGCGTCGAGGCCCGGCTAAGCGTCTTCCGCGCCTTCATGCTCCACGTCGGCCATGAGGTGCGCCAGCTCGTCGCCGGTTACATGACCGAGCTGCTGCGGATCTTTTTGCCCGATACCTATCCGGGCGATTTCGTCTTCATGGGCGTCGGCACGCGCTCCGACCAGGACGATATCGACGTCGGCGTCGTCGATAGCGGCCCCGAACTCCGCGGCCAGCTCACCAGCGCCATCGCCCGCCTCAACGGCGAGATGCTGCGCAAGGCCATCGTCACCCACTACCACCTTTCCGAGAACGTCTGCCGCGAGGCCTCCTTCTCCGCCTCGATCGCCGATTACAACGCCCTGCTCGATACCGAGATCCACGATTTTGTCATCATCAACGAGATGCTCGGCGCCGCGCGCATCCTCGGCAGCCGTGCGCTCTTCAGCGATTTCCTCCGCCAGGTGACCAGCCGCTACTATTTCCAGCCCGACCGGCCCGAGCTGCATAAATTCCATGAGGGCTACCTGCGCGGCATCACCGGCGAGATCCGCTCCTTCATGTTCAAGTCCTTCGCCGACGACCGCCTCGATCCCAAGGTCGACGGCCTGCGCATGATCAAGGCCAGCCTCTTCGCCGCCAAGACCATCTTCAACCTCCGCCAGGTCAACGCCTGGGCCCTGATCGACGCATTGCGCCTGCGCGACAAGCGCCGCGCCCACCTCTACGAAAAGCTCGATGTCAGCCTCACCTATCTCGAGGTCTTCCGCTTCCTCTACCACCTCCTGGTCAGCCAGGAGGAGGAGATCTATGTCGGCGATCCGGCCACGCGCGACAACCTCGCCCTCGTCGCCGGCTATATGGGCTATCAGCGGACGGGCACAGCCGCGGCCTATGACTTTTTCCTCGCCGATTATTACGCCAAGGCCCGGCTGGCCAAGGGGACGGTCCGCGAACTCCTTCCCGACGTCATCACCCATCTCGGCACCATCACCACCTTTGGCCGCCTCATGCACCGCCGCAAGGTGACCCGCTCCGGCGAGACCCGCGTCGGCAACCTCGCCGTGCGCTTCCTCGAGGAGACGAAATTCTTCCGCGGTACCCGCTTCTGGGATGATATCATCGCCGTCCTGCGCCGTGAGGATCACGCCCTCCTCGGCCGTCTCGTCAACGACCTGACCGCTGATCCGGAGCGGACCGAGGCGCTGCTGCAGGGATATATCGAGTGGGGCTGGAACTCCTTCATCGCCCTCTTCTCCTTCCTCAACCTGCTTTACCGCCATCCCGGCGGACGGCCGCTGCACCGGCGCATGGTCGAACTCTTTTTCGAACGCTCCATCGGCACCGAGATCGTCCAGCGCTTCGCCACGGTCTTTAAATATGTGCCGCACGAGGTCCATGCCTTCCTCGGCAGCCTCACCGGCGAGCAGCAGCGCCGCTTTCAGGAGATCATCGCCGGGGCGCTCTGGGACACCCGTCTCGTGCCGGCGCGCAATCGTCTCAGCTACCTCGCCGGCCTCCATTACGCCTCCTCGCGCTACCTCAAGCGCATCACCAACCGGGTGCTCGAACAACACCCCGCCGTCTACCGCCTGCTCGACGACCCCGAGCGGCTGCAGGAGTTCGGCAAGGGGCTGCTGGCGGAGATCAACCGCACCCCCGCCTACCATGAGCGGCTGCATGGCATCGCCGCCTGGCACGATTTCGAGTTCTTCCGCTGTTGCCTGCTGCTCTTCGGCAACGCCACTTCAGGCCAGATCGCCGACGAATTCATCTACTTTTCCGACACCTATATCCGCCTCCTTTATGATACCTGCAAGCAGCGGGTGGACGAGACCGGACGGCATCCGCGCCGCGAGCGGCCTGCCCTGGCGATCCTCGTCACCGGGGGGTATGGCCATATGCTCGCCTTCGACGACGACCACGACCTGATCATCCTTCTCGATTCGGAGGAGCCCGGCGACCACGCCTATTACATCGACATCCTCAAGCGCATACACCGCGAGATCAGCCGTAGCGGGATTCTGCCGCACTACCGCCTCGGCGACCATTTCGGTTCGTTCATCTGCACCCCGGCGCAGATCCGTTCGCTGCTCGGGCCGGAGAATGCGGAGCGTTTTATCGATATGTCGCAGCTGCTGGGGGCGAGGATGATCGTCGGCGGACGCCGACAGTGGGAGACTTTTTACCGGGAGATCGTGCAGGAGGTGATCCTGGCGCAGAAGGAGGCTTACATTGCGGCGATGCTGGAGGAGATCACCGGGCGGCAGCGGTTTTGCGCGCACGGCCTCGCGCCGGCTCCTGCCCACCCGCCGGCTCCCACCGGGCCGGAGGGGAGCCACGCGGCCGCGCCGGCCGGACTGAACCTCAAGGAATTACCCGGCGGCCTGCGCGACGTCGAGATGCTGCTGGACATTTTTCGCGCCCGGTTCGAGATCCACGAAAACTCGAACTACCGCCTCTTCAAAAAACTCGAGGCCATCCTGCCCGCGCACGCCGAGGCTCTCGAAGAACTCTCGCGTCACTACGAACTGCTGCGGCTGGTGCGCAATCTCAACCGCCTCGCCGTTGCGGCCGACGACCAGGTCGATCTGGAGCACCTCCACCCCGTGCTGGAGACCTGGCGGATCCGTGGACTGCGCGAGAAGCGCCCCGAGACCCTCGAGGCGCGCATTCAGCGCGAGCTGAAGAGGGGGGAGGAGATCATGCAGGAGCTGATCGGGGAGGTTTTGGTCTGAACAGGCGGGAGCCTCCAGCCTGTTATTACACCAGCGATTTCAAATATTTGCCGTATTCATTCTTCTCCAGCCGCCGAGCCTGGGCGAGCAGCTGGCCGCGGTCGATCCACCCCTTGTTGAAAGCAATCTCCTCGAGGCAGGCGATGCGGAACCCCTGCCGCTCCTGGATGGTCTTGACATAGGCCCCGGCGTCGAGCAGGCTCTCATAGGTGCCCGTGTCGAGCCAGGCATACCCGCGCCCGAGGATCTCCACCTGCAGCCGGTTGCGCTCGAGATAGACCCGGTTGACGTCGGTGATCTCGAGCTCGCCGCGCGCCGAGGGCTGAATGCTCTTCGCCACCCGCACGACCTCCTGATCATAGAAATAGAGCCCCACCACCGCGTAATTGCTCTTGGGCTGTTTCGGCTTTTCCTCGATGCTGAGGGCACGGCCGGAGGCGTCGAATTCGACGACGCCGTAGCGCTCGGGGTCCTTCACCTGATAGCCGAACACCACACCGCCACCCTCGCGCTCGATCCGCCGCACCGACGCCTCCAGCAGGCCGCTGAAATTGTGGCCATAGAAGATATTGTCGCCGAGGATGAGACAGGCGCTGTCTCCGGCAAGGAACGCCTCGCCGAGGAGAAAGGCCTCGGCCAGGCCGTTGGGGGCGGGCTGCACCTTGTAGCTGATGCTCAGACCGAATTGCGAGCCATCGCCGAGCAGCTGCTCGAAGCGCGGCAGATCCTCGGGGGTGGAGATGAGCAGGATCTCCCTCAGTCCGGCCAGCATCAGGGCGGAGAGGGGATAGTAGACCATCGGCTTGTCATAAATGGGCAGAAGCTGCTTGCTCACCGCCTGGGTGATGGGATAAAGGCGGGTGCCGGCGCCGCCGGCGAGAATGATGCCTTTCACAGGAGACTTCCTTTTTATTGAATACGTACCTGCAAACCCCCGGCTGTGCGTAGCGTGTTGCGGAACAGAAAATCTCCGCCTCGACCGGGTTTAAAATAACAAACTTTTATCTTCCATGCACCAGAAAAAATAATCTTCTAGAACGATCCGGGACGGCGCGGTAAAAGCCGGCGGGGTGGAGACGAGATGGAAGGGGGCCGCCGGGCCCGTGGGGCGGGGGCCGGATGGAGGTGGGCGCCAGCCCCTCCCGCATCCTGAAAAATAATGTGCAAAGAATGAACATTCGCTTGACTTTGACCGGCCTAACGCGTATATTAATAAGTGACGAAAAACCGCTAAATAAGTTAATTTTTTGAAATGCGGATATACTTCGTCACTTTCGACGTACCTGGGGCAGTGTTTCTCTGCGGTTTAGGGGTTGATGTGCATACGTCGACTTTATCGGTCGTACTTTAACCGCGGCGTTTTTCCAGACCGGTTCCAAGCCCGGCGGCCATCCACCCGGGCCTGGCACACGCTGGAGCGCCCACCGTTGTCCGCTTCACACAGTCCGGATAACGAGATCGGGCGCGCGTCGCAGCACTAACCGGGCAACCGGGACCACAGGGAAGTGTTGCCATGACCTCGGGCACTGTCGGCCTCTTTTTCCCCATCCGCAGCGCGGGATGCCTGCTCTCCGGCTCCCGTGCCCCGCATCGGCTCCAGCGCTACGCCTCCGGTCTTGCCAACTCCTGCTACGTTCCCGCAGCTGCCTGCAAGTCTCACGAACAAAGGAGCCTAGCATGACCAAGTATCTACTCTCCATTCTCAGACCAGGAACGCTGGCCGTACTGCTGACGTTGCTGGTTTGGCCCGCTGCCGCTGCGGTTCTCCCGTCCGCAGCGCCCGTGGTCGACGGCCAGATCACGGATTGGAACCTTACCACCGACTGGGTGTCCCAGATGCACCGCGCCTGGAAGGCCTCCAAAGAGTATCAATCCGACCTCTATCTGCGCTACGACTGCGCGACACAGACCATGTTCGTCCTGGTCCTGACCCGGACCGGCTATCCCGGCCTGCTCGATCCCACGCTCAGCTGGATCAAGGCGACCGATCTCGGCAATGCCACGATCGTTTCGGGCACCTCCGACAACAACGGCGTGCCCCCCGATTTCGCCTGGGTGGGCGTGGGTTTTGACGGCAATCCTAACCACGTTCAGGGTTTTGAAGCCTCGTTTCCACTGACACCCGGCCCCCACACCATCAAGGCGCACATCGAGATCGAAGACAGCGGCCCGCAGACTTCGGGCACGCCCACCGATGTGGCCACCAACTATACCTGCGACGCGCCTCCTCCTCCTCCGCCCACTCCGACCTATGATTTCGGCGATGCCCCCGATACCTTCGGCACCCTGCTCGCCAGCAACGGCGCCCGCCATCAGATCGTCGCCGGCTTTTACCTCGGCGCGGGGATCGATGCCGACAGCGACGGCCACCCGAATGTTGCCGCCGCGGGCGATGATGCCGCCGACAGCGGCGATGAGGACGGCGTTCAGTTCCTCACCAAACTGACCGTCTGCAAAACCGCGGTCATCAAGGTGACCGCCTCCATGGCCGGCAAGCTCGACGCCTGGTTCGACTGGAACAGCGACGGCGACTGGAATGACGCGGGCGAGCAACTCTTCGTCAGCCAGACCCTCCATGCCGGATCGAACCTGCTCCAGTTCACCGTGCCCTGCACGGCCGCCGCCTTCGCACCGGTCTACACCCGCTTCCGCTTCAGCAGGGCCGGCGGATTGACCCCGGTCGGGCTGGCCGTCGACGGCGAGGTCGAGGATTATCTGGTCCAGATCACCGAACACCACGACCCCATGGGCTATTTCTATTGCGAGACCACCGGCGAGATCCTCCCCGGCGGCCTGATCGAGGTCTCGGGCCCGGGCGAGGTCATCATCCTTCATGACGGCAGCACGGGATATTATGAATTCATCACCGACGGCACGGCCGGCGTCTATACCATGACCGTTACGCCCCCGGCCGGCTATCCCCTCAGCACCAGCTGCCTGCCGCAGGCTGGACCCCTGGATCCCTCCGGCCAGCCCGATCCCTATGTCCTGGGCTCCGGCCCCGACGCTGCCGGAACGCACTTGCTCGACTATTCCTGCCCCGGAAATCCCTATTATGTCAGCTTTAATCTTGCGCCGGGCGATCCCTTGATCCATTTCAATAATATCCCCCTGCAATGCCCGCAGGAACCAACCCGGCCGCAGGTCGGCATCCACATCAAAAAGTACACCAACGGCCAGGATGCCGATACCCCCTCCGGACCGGTCCTGCTCCTCGACGACACCGTGACCTGGACCTATGATGTCAACGGCATCTTCGAGCCGCAGTCGGAGGCCGCTATCGACGATGTTCAGGTGGTGGATGACAACGGCACCCCCGCCACTACCCTCGACGATTTCAGCCCCGCCTATGTCAGCGGCGATGACGGAGACGGGCTGCTCGAACCCGGCGAGACCTGGCATTACCAGGCTACCGGCCATGCCCAGCTCGGCCAGTATGCCAACCTCGGCTCGGTGACCGGCCGCTTCTGCTGGCCGGCGGAGTCCGCGCCGGGCGCCGAGTTCCCCGAAATGGAGTGCGACACCCTCCGCGCCAGCGACCCCAGCCACTATTACGGCGAGCTGCGCAACACCGTCAAGCCCGACGATTTCGTCGTCGCCCTGACCTTCAAGACCGCCTCCGGACAGGCCGTGGGCGACGTCCTCGCCTATCTGCAGGTGCCCGGTGAGCAGGAGTGGAAGGTCCTCAGCAGCGCCGAGATCAGCCTGCTCTGGGGCCGCCATCCCCACAACGCCCTCTTCCGCGGCCTCTTCCCGGTCCCGGGCGGCACCTATCACTTCAAATTCATCGCGCCCGCGGGCTATCAGTTTGCCGGACCGGACGGGATGGATCTGGACGTGCCGGATGCCAGCGCCTATTACTCCGTCACCGGTCATGAGTTCATCCTGAATCCGACGGCGGGCGCGGTCGCGGCCGCACCGGCTACGACGCCTGCGGTGGCCGCCAACGCCCTGGTGCTGGTCCAGGGCTCCCCGGCGCACCGCAGCGAATCCTGGAGCAAGGCGGTGGATGGCGTGACCGCCGGCTGGGAGGGCACCGCCACCGTCCGTCCCGATGACTCGGGCGCGGCCTGGGCGCTCTTCCGCTTCGGCGACGAGCAGCTCTATCGCTTCAATTATATCACCCTGCAGACCGACAACGGCGTGGACGACGATGCGGTCGCCGACCGCCAGGCGGTGCGTTTCGAGGTGCTGGTCTCGACGACCGGGACTGAGCCCGGCGATTTCACCAGCGCCGGCGCCTTCCGGGTCAAGCATCCCGAGATGACCTGGTACCGTCTCAACAGCACCGTGGCCGCCAAATATGTCCTGCTCAAGGTCACCGAGCCGAAATGGGGCGACGGCGGCTGGATGCAGGTGGTCGAGTTCGGCGTCAATACCTCCGAGCGCAAGGGAGCGGTTCCGGCGGAAGCCACGGCCGAGACGGCTGCGGTTACGGCCGTGCCGGCGGCGCATGCCCTCCAGACCAACTATCCCAATCCCTTCAATCCGGAGACGACGATCTCCTGGCAGCTGGCCGAAACCGCGCTGGTCTCGGTACGCATCTACAACCTCACCGGCGAGGAGGTGGCCGTGCTCGTCAACCAGGAACAGCCGGCGGGATACTACAAGGTGACCTGGAACGCGGCCGCGCTGCCTTCGGGTCTCTATTTCTGCCGCTTCAATGCCGGCAGCACCACCGCCGTCAAGCGGATGCTCCTGCTCAAGTAAAGAGAGGGGCTTCGCGCTCCTGACCCGGAGGTCAGGAGTAGATCCACCCGAGTCCTCAAGGCCGGGAGCATGGCGGGGGGGCATGCTCCGGCCTCACTTGTTCCCGCCCACCGGGGGGTGGGAGGGAACGGAACAACCTCCGCACTTGTACCCACCGGCGCGGCAGGGGCCGTAACAAAAAAAGGCGCTGATTTTCAGCGCCTTTTTTTATTGGGGGCCGCAGCCCCGCGGGCCTGTCCGGCTCCTTCAGCTACGGCTAGCGGAGCGTGACCAGGGGATGCTGCCGCAGCGGATCCGGCTGGACCGGATGGGCGTGGCGGATGCGATGCGCGATCTCGACCGAGGTGCGCGCCTCGTTGATGCCAAAGCCGCGCCCGGCGAGGGTCTCCTCATAGACCCGGGTATGCAGATCGGTGAATCCCTCCGAGAACTCGACCTCCTCGCCGTCCACCTGCACCGAGCGGAAGGTCGACTTGCCGGCCGCGGCCGCCGCGCCGGGCAGATCGCCGCGGTCGATCGAGAGGTACCAGCGCACCCGCGCCCGCTCCAGCTCGAGCCAGCCGGCGGCGCGGCGTTCCTCCGCGAGATGGACCTCCAGCCCCTGCACCGGCCCAAAGATCCAGGCGAGCATGTCGAAAAAGTGGATGCCGATGTTGGTAGCGATCCCGCCCGATTTGTGCACATCCCCCTTCCAGGAGAAATCGTACCAGCGGCCGCGCGAGGTGATATAGCTCAGCTCGACCTCGTGGATGCGGCCGGCCGGCTCGGCGGCGATACGGTCGTGCAGCGCCACCAGGGCGGGATGGACGCGCAGCTGCAGGATAGTATAGACGCGGCGGCCGCTCTCGCGCTCGAGTTCGCTGAGGACGTCGAGGTTCCAGGGGTTGAGCACCAGCGGTTTTTCGCAGATCGCGTCGGCGCCGATGCGCAGGGCGAAGCGGATGTGCGCGTCGTGGAGATAATTGGGCGAGCAGATGGTGACATAGTGGATGCGCTGCGCCTCGCCGAGGCGGCGCAGTTTCTCGGCATGGCGGTCGAAGCGCTCGAACTCGGTGAAGAAATCGACATCCGCGAACCAGCGGTCGAGAATGCCGACCGAGTCGCTGCGGTCGCAGGCGGCGACCAGGGTGTGGCCGGTGTCGCGGATGGCTTGGAGATGGCGCGGGGCGATATAGCCGGCGGCGCCGATGAGGGCAAAATTTTTCATGGATGCATTCTCCCGGATGAATACCGGCTCTAATATATTGCATTCCAGCCAAAAAGACAACGGCAAAATCGCTGCGGATGCGCCCCGAAATCCGGCTCCCTCCCGGCCCATCCTGCCCTCGCGCCCGCCAGGCACCACGGTGGGCACGAGAGTTCGGGGGATCCCCGGCCGACGCCTGCTTTCCGGCTCCCGCCAGGCGCCAGGGTGGGCACGAGAGTTCGGCGGATTCCCGGCCGACCGCTGCGCTGCAGCCGTGTTTTTGCCCTCGCGCCCACCCGGCCGACGCCCGCTACCTGGTTCTCGCCAGGCGCCAGGGTGGGCACGAGAGTCCGGTGGATCCCCGGCCGACAGCTGCGCTACAGCCGTGTTTTTCTCCGCGGGTTCTCGCCCGGCGCCATCCGCCATACAAAATATTTTTTGCCGGCCTGTTGACTTTGATGCTGATTTTTCTTACCATCAGGAAAAGGAATGTTGACCGGAGCAGACGGCCATGAAAACGATGCGTATCCCCCTCTCCATCCTCGTGCTGCTGCTGCAGAGCCAGGTGATTCATGCCCAGTGGCAGCATACCAACGGGCCCTACGGCGGCGTGATTAACGCCCTGACCTTCTCGGGTGCCGACTTGCTCGTCGGAACCAGGGGCGGAGGGGTGTTTCGCTCCTCCGATAATGGCACCACCTGGGCCGCCCTCAACAGCGGCTTGACCGACAAAGAGATCACCGCCATCGCCGCAAAAGGTGCAATCCTCATGGTCGGGACCGGTAGTGGCGGGGTGTTCGTTCCTTCCGAGACGGAGGCGAACGGCTGGCAGCCCACCAACCAGGGCCTCTCAAACCAAAAAATCCGCGCCCTGGCCATCAAGGACAACAATACGATCTTTGCCGGCACCGAAGGCGGCGGCGTCTTCCGGTCAACGGATGGCGGCATGAGCTGGCAAACGGTCAGTTCCGGCCTGGCCAATCCCAACGTCAGCGCCCTGTACCTCAATGGCAGCAACCTCTACGCCGGCTATGCTACCAACGGCATCTCGCTCTCCACCGATGACGGCGCTTCCTGGAAGTTCATCAGCACCGGCCTGCCCATGGCCAGGATCAATTGCATCTATTCCAAAGGGACAGCTCTCTATGCCGGAGTCGGGCAGGGCGGCAACAGCAAGTTCGGCTTGTACGTATCGGCCAACAACGGCTCTACCTGGAAAAAGCTCAACGGTAACTGGCCCAGCGATATGCCGGTCACGGCCATGACCGCCAATGGCGACTATCTCATCGCCGGCGGCGGTTTCTGCGTCAGCTTTTCAAAGGACAACGGCGCCAGCTGGCAGTATGCGGGCAGCGCCTCACCCGGATCGGCCAATGCCCTGGCGGTCGGACCGCTCGGCCTCTACGTCGGCACCGAAAAAGGCGTTTTTTTGAGTACCAGCGAGACCAGTGTCGCGCCGGCCCATACCGGCATGACCTGCGGTGCGGTCAAGGCCTTTGCGGCGAAAGACGGGCTCCTCTATGCCGCCGAGAACGGCGGTGGCGTCTTTACATCCCCGGACCACGGAGCGAGCTGGACGGCCCTTAACGGCGGTCTGCGCGTCATCGACATCAACGCGGTGTGCGTGCTCGATACCCTGCTCCTGGCCGCCAACCACAACGGCGTCTATCTTTTCCATCCGGAGTTTCAGGGCTGGCCCGAGAGCGGCATTGCCGATAATCCCTGCTGCACCCAGTGCCTCATCGTCAAGGCGGGAAAAATCTATGCCGGTACCGCCAACGGCGTCCATGTATCGCTCAGCCGAGGCCAGGGCTGGTCCAGCCTGGGTCTGGCCGACCGCTTCGTCTATGCCCTGGCATTCAGCGGCGCCAATCTCTGGGCCGCAACCGGCAGCGGCATTTTTATGTCGATCAATGGCGGCTCCACCTGGAGCGGCGCCGGCCTGACCGGTTATTACGTGACAAGTCTCGCCACCATGGGGACGCTGATCTTCGCCGGGACCGAGGGCAGCGGTGTTTACCTCTCCACCGACAATGGAGTCAACTGGACCGTAATCAAGGCGGATCAGCAGTCGCCGCCGCATGTCTATGCCCTGGTCGTCCAGGACTCGGTGCTCTATGCCGGGGCCCGGGATGGCGTCTATGTCTATTCCCACGCCGGAACGAAATGGAAGGGGAGTAACACAGGCCTTCAGGATCGACGCGTCTATTCGCTGTTCATCCTGGACAATGACCTGTACGCCGGCACCGACGACGGCGTCTGGCGGCGGCCGCTCGCGGAGATGACCACAGCCGTAAACCACTGGGTTGCGGATGGTCCCCGGGAATTTACGCTGTCGCAAAACTATCCCAATCCCTTCAATCCCTCAACCACCATCCGTTTTACGCTCCCCCAGGCTGCTGACGTCTCGCTGATCATCTATAATGAAAGGGGGGAGGTGGTTGCGGATCTGGTCGAGCGGAGGATGGCCGCCGGCAGCCATCAGGCTGTCTGGAATGCCACTGCAGCCGCCGGCGGAGACTATTTTTGCCGGATGAAGGCGGATCATTTCAGCGCGACCCGCAAGCTCGTGTTGCTGCATTAGCACCTGCATGGGCAACCGGTACACCAAACCACGCTGGCAGGGACGCGTGGCGGCAAAACCGCATAAAACGATAAAAATTGCTTGAATAATTAAATTTTTATGCTATATTATCGTATCTGACTACTGCGCCAGCACGGTCGATCACATCCAGGGCATGGCAGCTTCTGTTCGGCAACGGGGCGGGGATGAGATTGGTGACTTGGGGACACAACCACGCGCTTTAAACGCCTCACTTCAGCAGAATCGCCAGCAAGAACTCTGGTTGGGCAGGGAAGAGGTAAAGTGACCGGCGCCGCCAGGCGCCCGGGGTGTTCTTGATGGTATGGTATTTGCTTTCGTCTTACTCCTGAATAATTGGACTCATTTTAGCGGTTTTTGTAGCTAATACAGCGCCCAAGTGTATCGATAGAGTACACCTGTTCCTTTTCAAACATCGCTTCAGGTGCCGCGAGAAAAGGGATTTTTTTGTGGCGATCCTGGAGTGACAGGGCATCGCTTTGTCTTCTCCTCTCGCTCACGCCCTGAGCCACCTTCTCGCTCCCGCCCTGAGCCACCTTCTCGCTCCTGCCCGCACCACCTCTCGTTCCCACCCGGTGGTTTCCCGGGTGGGAACGGCAGTCCCACAAACAAGGAACGCATCATGAAACACCTGCACCGCATCTTTCTGATCCTGCTCATCTTCGCCGCCATTGTCAGTCCCCAGGAGCGCCGCATCAAGGCCGGCGACGGCATCGAGATCGTCGTCTATGGCCACCAGGAACTCTCCCGCATCGTCACCGTCTCCCCCCAGGGCACCATCGACTTTCCCTTCATGCAGAATCTCCCGGTCGACGGCCTCACCCTGGAGAAGCTGCGCGAGATCGTCGTCGCCCAGCTCTCGCGCTACCTCGATACCTTCCCCGTGGTCACCCTCAATTTCGCCAAAAGCAACGTCATCAACATCAATATCATGGGCATGGTCAAGCAGCCCGGCATCCGCCAGATGCCCCTCGCTTCCAACCTCCAGGGGGCGATCGCCGCGGCCGGCGGGCCCATGTCCGGCGCGCGCCTCAGCGAGGTGCAGCTGCTGCGCGGCGAGCCCGGCAAGATGGCCACCACCCGCTATGACCTGCGCAAATTCCTGCTCGAGGGCGATCTCAAGCAGAATCCGGTTCTCGCCGAAGGCGACATCATCATGGTCACCAGCGGCGAGCTGCTCGACAACGTCAAGGTGATCGGCGAGGTCCGCCTGCCCGGGGTCTTTGAAGAATTCACCAGCGCCACGGTGATCGACATGATCATGCGCGCCGGCGGGCCGACCGCCAATGCCGATGTCAAAAAGATCCGCTACGTCTCCCCGTCGCGCAAGAAGCAGACCGAATACCGCATCAACCTCGAGCAGTATCTCGCCGCCACTGGTACTTATCCCAACCCCGAGGTCAAGGCCGGGGACATCATCTATATCCCGAAAAAGCCGGCCGGCTGGCAGTCCTTTCTCCCCTATGTCAGCACCATTTCCAGCCTGCTGATCAGCATCTATTACGTCGTTTTAATCCGCAATAATTAGCATCCGGCCGGCCGCCCTCGCGCCGCCGGCCGTCACTGCATCGGAGTACGCATGCCTCCTGATATCCCCAATGACAGCGCCATTGAGCGCGAATGGACCCTGCAGGACTATATCAATCTCTTTCTCCGCCGCAAGTTCTCCATTCTTGTAACGGCGCTGCTGATCTTTGCCGCCGCCGCCGTCTATACCTTCATCCGCCCGCCGCAGTACTACTCCTCCGCCACCTTTATTATCGAGAGCCCGAATATGGGCCTGGGCAGCCTGCTCGGCAGCCAGTCTAGCGCCCGGGCGCTCGCCGAGCCGGGCCGGCCGCTGGAATTCTACCAGGCCCTGCTCGAAAGCCAGGCCTACCAGGAGCAGCTCTGGCAGCAGGCCCGCGGCGACAGCATCATTCTCGCCAGCGGCATGACCGGCGAGGAGTTCCACCGCTTCCTGCAAAAGAACATCAAGCTGACCACCGACAAGACCGAACTGGTCAAGCTCGGGGTGACGGCCAAATCGCCCCAGCTGGCCTGGCGTCTCGCCGACCTCGCCATCACGGTCTTCAAGCTGCGCTGCAAGCAGATCGAGCTGGAGGAGACCCGCAACGTCGTCGACTATGTCGACAAGCAGAAAGAGATCTCGCGCGGCAAGCTCGAGGATGCCGAGCGCTCACTGCAGGAATTCAACGAGTCGACCAGCTTTGCCGTCAGCGATGAGGATGGCGGGCTGCTGAAAAAGCTGGTCGAGCTGGAGAGCGGCCTGGCCGAGGTGCAGTCGCAGCGCGAGCTGGCCGAGGCCAACATCGCCGCCTACAACCAGCGCCTCAACGATCTCAAGGCCCCCAATACCCCCGAGCTGAACGACATCGACACCCCCCGCACCAAGGAGCTGCGCAGCCGCCTCGACCGGCTGATCGAGGAGCGCACCCAGCTGGCTGGCGCCGGGACGCGCAGCGTCAAGGCGGTCTCCCTGGATCAGCAGATCGACGAGGTGCGCAACCAGCTCTACCAGGCCATCCTCGAGACCACGCCGGGCAAGGATGCCGGCGCCTATCTCAACCAGAACCTCTGGGAGGAGATCCGCCAGAACCGCATCAAGGAGGAGCTGCAGCTCTACATGCTGCGCAACCGCGAGCGTTTTTTTCAGCGCCAGGTGGCCACCTACCGCCGCGAAAATCCCAAACTGGTCGAGCGCGCCATCGAGATGACCCGGTTGCAGCGCTCCAAAAAGGTCTACGAGGACATGTTCGCCATCCTGCTCGAAAAGGGCGAGGAGGCGCGCATCAAGTCGGCCACCGGCACCGGCGGCATCCGCATCCTCGACAGCCCGGTTATGCCGCAGCGGCCTGTGCCCGCCCATGTGCCGCGCAATCTCGCCGTCGGGCTGATGCTCGGCCTCGGCCTGGGGTTCGGCCTCGCCATGTTGCGCGATTATCTCGACAACACCATCCGCAGCCAGGATGAGCTGACGCGTCATACCGGGCTGGCGGTAATGGGGGCGGTCGCCGAGATCAAGGTGAAGGATCCCGCCGGCCGCAAGCCGGTCCGGCCGGCGCAAGTTGAGGAGGCCGAAACGACGGGGCCCGCGGCTTATGCTTTTTCGAGCAACGGCTATACCGGCCATCTCATCTCCCAGATGAAGCCGCGCGAGCCGGTGGTGGATGCCTACCGCACCTTGCGCACCAACCTCCAGTTCGCCAGCGTCGACCAGCCCATCAGCGCTCTGCTGGTCACCAGCGCCCTGCCGGGTGAAGGCAAGACCCTCTCCACGGCCAATATTGCCATCAGCTTCGCAGAACTGGGCCAGCGGGTGCTGATCATCGACGGCGACATGCGCAAGCCCAGGCAGCACACCCTCTTCGGATTAAAGAGCACGCCGGGCCTGGCGGATTGCATGGCGCGGGGGCTCAGCGCCGGACAGGTGATCTACCAGACCAGCGTGCCCAATCTGCGCCTGGTCCCCTGCGGCACCATCCCGCCCAATCCAGCGGAGATGATCGCCAGCCAGCGCATGGGGGATTTCATCGCCCAGTGCCGGATGATGTTCGATCTGGTGGTTATCGACGCCCCGCCGGTGCGGCTGGTTACCGACCCGCTGCTCTTCGCTGCCAAGGCCACCCATGTGCTGCTAGTGGTCAAGGCCAACTCGACCCAGATGCGCGATGTGCAGGAGGCGGCCGCGTTGATGCACCGGGCGCAGACGCCTATTCTGGGCGTGCTGTTTAATTACGTAAAAACTACTCGGGGATACGGCGATTACCACCGCTATAATTACTATTACCACAGCTTTTCCACCGGCAAAGAGGCTTGATTAATCGAACGGGAGCAATTAATACAAGATCTGAATAATTGTTGTGCATTCGTGTTATTAATCATTAACTAAAAAGTAGCCCTTGATTAAAAGAAGTAGCAATACTATACAGGCATTTTGGGTAGGCATGGGTACCCTAAGTTCCTTTGCATTTACCATAATCAGTGCTGTAATTTTATCGCGCTTGTTAAGTAAATCTGAATATGGCACATATCGACAAACTTTATATGTTTATCATACATTGCTTGTTGTATTCACTTTGGGTTTGCCGCGAATCTTTAGCTATTTTTTACCTAGATTTAATCTCAATCAAGGAAAAGATGTTGTTTGGTCTATCACAAAGCTATTAATTGGCTTTGGAGCTTTATTTTCATTCTTTTTAATACTTTTTTCGGGACTGATCTCTGAGCTTTTAAATAACTCAGATTTAAAAAGAGGATTAGTGATTTTTTCTCCTATTCCTTTTTTTTTACTACCAACATTGGGCATTGAAGGCATTTTTGCGTCTTATAATAAGACAATTTATATAGCTATCTATAATATAGCAAACAGATTATTCATGCTTATTTGCATAGTACTTTTTGTAGTACTTTTTGAGGCCTCCTATAATTACGCAATTTTGGGTTGGATTCTATCCTCTTTTGCATCATTCATTCTTGCAGCCTATTTTAAAAACATTCCTTTTAAAGGTGTGATACATGAAAAGGCAAATCTAAGCTATAAAGAAATATTTTCATACAGTTTACCTCTTGTAACTGCAAGTCTTTGGGGTATAGCTATTAAAGCAGCTGATCAGTTTTATATAAGTCGATATTTTGGAAAAGAAGTGTTTGCTGAATTTTCTAATGGCTTTATGGGATTGCCATTTGTTGGGATGATCACTGGAGCTACTTCAACCGTGCTAATGCCTCTTTTTTCTCGGTTAATGCATGAAAAATCCGATATAGAAAATGTTATTAATTTATGGAGAAATGCTCTTATTAAATCAGCGATTATTATTTATCCGATGGTCATTTTTTTTCTGTTCAATGCCAGGCCAATAATGACAATACTTTATGGAGTTAGCTATATAAATTCAGCAATTTATTTTCAAATAGCTATGCTCGTAAATTTATTTAACATTATTGTTTTTACTCCACTGATATTGTCGATGGGGAAGACAAAATTTTATTCAAGGTTGCACATGATTTTTGCATTTGCTGTTTGGGCATTGGAGTATATGGCGATTTTGATTTTTAATTCGCCAATTGCCATTGCCATTATATCAATTATCGCTTCTATAAGCATAGTGATAGTCATGCTTAAATATGTCTCATCGTTAATTGACACGAAACTCATAAAGTTATTTCCAGTGGTAAAATTAAGTATCATTGCATGTCATTGCACTTGTGTAATGATGATCATTTATGAAGCCATTGGTCTGGTTTTTCAAGATTTGCATGATTTTCTTTCGGTAATATTAAATTTTATTGGATATTTTATACTATTGGTTGTTAGTCAAAGATTGTTCAAATTGAATTATTTGTCTGTAGTCAAAGTTTTTACCATATCTCGCCGATAATAGCTGATTTTATGAAATTTAAGGAAGATTTAAGGCTCATCCGATTAATGCGTACTCAGACTGATGAATTGCCAGGATTTTCAGTTTAAAGAATTCTTTGTCCCTGAAGCCATAAGATTGTCGTTGAAGTGTTTTGATTTTGTTGTTAGTCCCCTCTAATGGGCCGGTTGAGATACGATAATCATAATATGCCAATATACCGGTTCGATGAGCTGAAATCGTGTTGGAAAATTTTGCAAGCATTCTGATGTCGGATTTTCGTGCTTTGGCAACCCAGTGGGACAGTAGCTTTTTAGCCTCGGACTTGGAAGATTGATTCCAGATCTGTCTGAGCTCTTCTTTCATATAATAAGCTGTCGCCAATGGTTTGTTGATTCTAAGGGCCTCTTCCAAGTGTTCTCGTTCTCTGTTCTTTTCAATCAGGTTGTCGGGATTTTTCAACAAGAGCCACCTGGTGCCTTTCAGGATTTGCTTTTCCTGGGCATCTTTTGTTTCATGATATAGCTGCCTTCGGAATTCTGATAGTCTGTCATTAAAATACTTGATGACATGAAAATGATCAAATACCACGGTGGCCGTGGGCAGATTGCATCTGACCGCTTCAATGTAGGCTGGTGACATATCGATAGAGACCGCCTCAATACAAGCGCCCGATTTTTTCAATGAAGGCCAAAAGGGATCCAAGGCGTCGGCACCTTTGCCATCTCCAATAAATACAACTACTCCAACTAGTAGATCATAGACAATGGTTAGATATTTGTGTGTTTTGCCAATCGAGATTTCATCAATAGCCAGAAACCGTAATCCTTTGAGTCTTGGTTTTCTAAAATGTCTGTGTAAATATTCTTTTTGAATCTCTTTAACCGTATCCCAGGATAGACCCAGATGTTGAGCGACATGCTTTATGGTCGTTAGCTTGGATAATTCCAGGACATAGCGTTTGAATGAATGAGTATAGGTTTTTTTCGGATCGGCGAAGTTAATTTTCTCTTGTTTTAGGCAGCCACATTGGTTACACTCTATACGGTGAATGGGCACGTGTAAAAGAATCTGTTTTTTCCCAATTGGCAGTGTTTTAAATAGACGATCCACTGTGCCGCGCCGGGTAAGGCTTTTACTCCGGCATTCAGGGCACTCTAATTTGCTCAAATCCTTTGA